>JACAFE010000019.1 GCA_013388435.1 Nitrospirota bacterium
GGCTTTAGGCTGAAGGCTGAAGAATAAAAAACAACAAGCGAAGAGCTTATAGTAAACAACTAATAACATAATCAAATGGCGATAATTCAATTTATGAAACAAAATCACGGGTCTCTTTTAAATATGAGCGAAGCTCATATTCAGCCTTCAGCCTTTTTAATTTTTGCAACATCTGCATTATTTCAATTGCATTTTTTGGTTTAAGCAAAGTTATATTACAGATGCAAAAAAAATTACTGCTTCCTGTAATAAGTCATTGCTTCGGGTATTAACTTTTCTATATTCTTTATTCTTGTCGTATCAGCAGGATGCGTACTTAAAAATTCAGGAGGCGATCCACCCTGCTTTGTTTTAGACATTCTTTTCCAGAATTTAATAGCTTCGTGAGGGTCATATCCTGCCATTGCCATAAAAATTAAACCGAGGCGGTCTGCCTCAGTCTCATGAATTCTGCTGTAAGGAAGTAAAAAGCCAACTTGAGAGCCTAACCCATATGCTGTCATAAATAAGTTTGATGTTTCTTTTGGTTTTGATGCCAGGGCTTCTGATAACAGCATTCCACCCATCTGGGTTATTAGCCCCTGGCTCATTCGTTCATCTCCATGCTTTGCAACAGCATGAGAAATCTCATGTCCCATAACAACTGCCAAGCCCGCTTCATTTTGAGCAACCGGCAGAATACCCTTATATACCGCCACCTTACCACCTGGCATACACCATGCATTTATTGTTTTATCATCAATAAGATTAAATTCCCAGCTATAACCTTCGATTTGTTTTTGCATATTGTGTTCTGTGAAATATTTTTCAACAGCCTTCTGAATTCTCTGCCCAACCTTTTTAACCATAAGAGCTTCCTCAGTATCATTGATAACTTTATTTTTCGACAGATAATCGCTGTATGACTGATAGCTCATGCTCAAAATACTTTCAGAAGGGATTAAACTCAATTGTTGCCGTCCTGTTATAGGAACAGTTTGACATGAAAAGAGAATCAATATAATGCTCAATAAACAAAAGATTTGTTTCTTCATTTTTACCTCTATAAAGATATTTATTTTTTATGAGTAGCCCTTAAAGTTTCTGCAAGTTCTTTAATATTTCCAAGATCTTTTACCATCATAGCCCATCCATACCAATAAGCGTAATCAGGATTCATGTGGAACAATCCTTGATATGTTCTCATCCTATGTTTCATATACATCTGAAATAGTACTTGATCAATATAGGATAATTTGTTTAAATCTCCTCCGCCGGTCTGCATAAAGTAAAGAAAATCCGGGTATGCAAATGAATAATTTTCAGGTTTTTTTATGATTCCATCTTTGTATAAATCGGCAACTATCTGAATAGCTTCTGCGAGAAGACGATCCGATTTCTGCATAATTGAATCAGCCATTTCAAGCTGTTTACGTGCATAATTGGGTGAATGACAATTATTGCATCTTCTTAACATTTTCTCTCTTTCATCTTTCCATGCTTCTTCGGTGAGTCTAACCATATCAACAGCTTTTACTGCTTCGATTCTTGATGTTGGTTGACCGGTCTCGGGATTCAAAACACCAAGCGCTTTCAAAATAGTGATACGGTCTGCTTTCCACTGAGGGTCATCCGGCAATGGCAATCTTACACCAAGGAAACCCCATGCAGTTCGGTTTTCATGGGTACCATCTGGAAGATGACAATTTTGGCAGGAAGGAGCATTAGCGCCTTCTAGAAGATTGCCAGAATTTTTTGTAAACCAGCGGGTACCATGTTTCGAACTTTCCCACATTTCCCATTGTGGATGATCATATCCCATATGGCATTGTTGACATGCTTTTGGGTCAAGAGCTTCTTTTTTAGAAAAACTGTGTCTCGTGTGGCATTCATCGCATGAATTATTCTGGTACCTATAACCTTTTTCTTTTTGTTCTTTCTTTTGAGCTTCTGTTTTTATACCCATATTATGACAGCCACCGCATCCTTTCCCTCCTTCCATTAGTTCATCCGGTTCAACATGGGTTATTGGCAATGCATTCATTGAAGTCCAGCCAAAATTATGTTTTCCTTTTGCGAATTGGTCAAATTGTTTTTTGTGACATCCTGCACAAATTGTTTCATCAGGAAGAATTACAAGGTCAACATTATGTTTGCCGTTATGTTTATCTCCGTGACATGTTGAGCATTTTACATCCTTTTGACTATGTTTGCTCGATTCCCAGTCTTTAACAAGTCCCGGGGTTATGCTACGATGACAGTTATCACATGATTCGGCAAAAATCAAATTCGTATAGATAAAACTTGAGGATAAAAGAAAGACCAAAAAATAAATCAAAAATCTTATACTCTTCATCACAGTCCTCCTTATTTAAGAAATAGTTTTGTCAAAACTTAACCATATAGAAAAACTCTGTGCCTTTTTTAATTTCAGAGTCTCCTCTCTTTTTGATGAAACTTTGACATTATCAAGGAAATTTTAATATTACTTAAAAAATATTTTCAAATGGTATTTCAAAATTTACAATGGAAAGAATTTATAAATAAATTTATATTGTATTTGAAACAAAATGTCAAATTTTTTTACGTAACAGGCAAATTTAATTTTCTTGACAAACTTTTATTTCAATCCATATACTTTGAAGATATGAAGATAAATATTGAGGAATTACACAATAAAGCCGAGCAACTTTTTCAGGAAGGAAACTATGCTGAGGCAGAACCTATTCTAAAGGAGATCATAAGTTCCAATCCTAAATTCGCTGACGTTCATAATAAGCTTGGCATGATTTCTCATCTCAATGGAAATTACCGTCAGGCTGTGGATTATTTCAAAAAAGCTCTTGAAATAAATCCTAATTACACCGAAGCTTCACTAAATCTTGTTGTCACTTATAACAACATGGGAGAATTTGAAAAAGCCAAGGATGTTTTTGCGATGGCAGCACAGAGAGCGCACCCGACATCCAGGGCATTAGACCCATTTATAGCAGGTAAAATTGCAAATGAGCATTTTAAGCTCGGAAATATATATCTTGATTTTGGTCTGAATGATGAAGCTATCGAAGAATATCGTAAAGCTATTAAACTATTCCATAGACTTCCAGATGTTCATACAAAACTCGGCATAGCTCTTCGCAATAAAGGAAACATTGAAGAAGCTATTCAGCATTTCAATACAGCAAGAGAATTGAATCCAAATTACGGGCAGGCATTGGTTCAGCTCGGGCTGAGTTATTACATGAAAGGACTTACAAGACTTGCTTTTGAGCACTGGGAGAAAGCTCTTAAGATTAACCCTAAACTCAAAGAAGCAGAAACCTACCTCAGTTTGTTTAAAAAAGGAGAGAAATAAGAAACTGTGTCCCTTCTCAGTATCAGGGACTTGACTATTTCTTTCAAGTATGAAAAAAAATCCTTAAAAATTGTCTCCGGCGTAAACTTTGAAATTCAGGAAGCTGAAGTTTTTGGTCTGGTCGGAGAAAGCGGATGCGGTAAAAGCCTTACAGCTCTTTCAATCATGGGGTTGCTTCCTCATAATGCTTTTGCTGAAGGTAATATTATTTTTCAGAATAAAAATCTCCTGAGCTTGGATAATGAATCAATGAGAAAACTAAGAGGCAAGGAGCTCTCAATGATATTCCAGGAACCAATGACTTCACTCAATCCTGTTCTCAGCATCGGTTATCAGGTTTCAGAAGTAATTATTACCCACGAAGGTCTTTCGAAAAAAGATGCTTTAAATAAAAGCATTAAACTTCTTAAAGCAGTGAGAATTCCTTCTCCTGAAAAAAGAATTAAGGAATACCCGCATCAAATGTCAGGAGGAATGAGACAAAGAGTTATGATTGCAATGGCCATCGCATGCAATCCTTCTTTGCTTATTGCAGATGAGCCAACTACTGCTCTTGATGTTACCATTCAGGCGCAAATACTCGCTCTTTTAATGGAACTACGTCTTCAAAGAAAAATGTCCATACTTTTAATAACACATGATTTAGGGGTAATTGCTGAAAATGCCTCAATAGCTGCAATAATGTATGCTGGAAGAATTGTTGAACTTGCAAAAGTTCATGAGTTAATCGAGAATCCTTTACACCCTTATACAAAGGGCCTGCTTGATTCTCTGCCAAAGACTAAAGGCATTTCCTTAAAACCCATTCCCGGTTTTGTGCCGAGACCGGATAAACTTCCTACCGGCTGTAAATTTTCTGATAGGTGTTTTTATTCTAAAACCGAATGCAATTTGCAGGAGCCTGAATTAAAGGAAATATCAAAAGGCCATTTCTGCCGTTGCATAAGAGTTGGTAATATTCAATGGATATAATAGAAGTAATTAATCTTAAGAAATATTTCGCCTGTAATCAAAGCTTCTGGGGAGTGAAAAGATGGCTTAAAGCAGTTGATGATATTAGTTTTTCTGTTAAAAAAGGCGGCGTTTTTTCTATTGTTGGAGAAAGCGGCTCAGGAAAATCAACAGTTGCAAGGCTTTTGCTCAGACTCATAACACCAACATCAGGCAAAATTCTTTTCAAAGGGAAGGATATTCAATTTTTCAAAGGAGATTCTCTAAAAGAATTCAGAAAATCCATTCAGATAATTTTTCAGGATCCTTTTGCTTCTTTAAATCCACGCATGACAGTTTACGACTCAATTTCTGAACCTTTAAAAATTCATAGAATAGTACATAAAATGGAAATCAAAAATAAAGTTGTCGAGATATTAAACAAAGTCGGGCTTCAGGCAGATATTTTAAACAGATACCCTCATGAATTCAGCGGAGGACAAAGACAGAGGATATGTATCGCAAGAGCCCTTGCTATTTCACCAGAAATTATAGTAGCCGATGAACCTTTATCAGCTCTGGATGTTTCAATACAGGCTCAAATACTGAATATACTTCAGGAGCTTCAAAAAAACTCAGGCATCTCATTTGTTTTCATAAGTCATGACTTAAGAGTTGTAAAGTATTTCAGCGATGAGGTTGCAGTGATGTATCTTGGAAAAATTGTTGAGAAGGCAAAAACTGAAGATATTTTTAATAAACCCCTCCACCCTTATACAATAGAACTTCTTTCTTCGATTCCTGTTATAGAAAAACATAAGGATAAAAATTTTCAAAAATACAATGAAAAGCTGAAAGTTGAATATGAAGCACCGGACATTTTTAATGAAACTTCAGGGTGTGTTTATTCCGCACGCTGCAATAAAAAAATTGAAATCTGTAACACTATCCAGCCTGAACTTAAAAAGATTGAAGAAAGAATGATTTCCTGCCATTTATTCTAATTAGGATATGGAATTATAATTATTAACCCTGAAAATGCAATTGAAATAATACAGATGTTGCAAAAAATTTATTTTTCGATACCCTGTGTACTGTTTATATTCGTTGTCTGTTATCCGTATAAAAATTTCTTCTTACTGACATGGACAAAGAACATGTAAAACGAATTTATTTCTGAGCAAAATCTGCATTATCAGGGTCAATAAATTGTTTTACTATTTCCAGAGCTTTCATAACAGAACCTGAATTCTGCTTTGATAATTCTCTTGCTTTTAAGCCAATTGTTTTTGCTTTTTCAGGATTATTTAACAATTCTCTTAAAGTCTCGTATAATTTTGATTCAGGAACTTCAAGGGCAGCTTCTTTTTTCAGAAACTCTTGAATTACCGGGAAATTCTCCATATACGGTCCGCAAATAATAGCTTTCCCCCAGAGTGCGGGTTCCAGAGGATTCTGGCCTCCATGAGCTTTGAAACTTTTTCCAATAATTACAATATCAGCTATGCCATAAACCTTTGCAAGCTCTCCTATGGTATCAAGTAGAATAATATTACTCAGTGGTAATTGGGTTTTATTTATTTGAGATCTCCTGAGAAAATCCAATTTTTTTTCTAATAACATTTCAGCGACTGAATTAAATCTCTCAGGATGTCTTGGAGCTATTATCAGATTCAGATCATGGAATTCTTTTTTAAGCATAAGAAAAATATCCGTAATCATTATTTCTTCACCATCATGGGTGCTTCCTGCAACAATTACTCGCCCTTTTATAGAACCTGCCCAATCAGGAATCTTATCAGGTTTTAAGACATCAAATTTAAAATTTCCAGTAATTATAACCCTGTCTTTTTCAGCTCCCAGTTCCATTATTCTTGATGAATATACTTCATTTTGCATTCCAAACAAATCTATATCCCGAAGGATTCTCTTTATGAAAAATTTGATTTTTTTATAACCATTGAATGATTTTTCGGATATCCTCCCGTTTAAAAGCACAACAGGTGTATTATGTTTTTTAAATGATTTTATAAAATTAGGCCAGAGTTCTGTCTCGATAATAATGAGAAGTTCCGGATTTATTTTTCTTAAAACCCGGTTTATCAAAAAGGAAAGATCAAATGGCATATATACAACATTTATATTTTCTCCTGCATTTTCTAACGCCACCTTCCTTCCTGTATCAGTTATTGTCGAGAGAAGAATTTTTTTTGATGGATATTGTTCAGAAATTTTTCTCAGCAATGGTTGCGCAGCCATAACTTCACCAACAGAAACAGCATGAATCCAGATACACCTTCTGAAATTTCTTATTAACTCTGATGAATAAATTCCGAGTTTTTCTTTTATCCAGATATTTCTCAAATTGACAGGTCTTTTGAAATATTCAAAAGGCAGAAGAAATAACAAAACAAGCAAATATGCAATGCTATAAATTGTGTACATATTTTATACCAATTGAAATCAGACTCATTTGCCTGCTAATTCCAGGACAATGTCTGCCACCCTTTCTGAAGGTTTTTTGCCGGCAAACAGACTTTTAATTTTTCTAAGGTTATTCAACATTTCATTTTTGTATGTCGTGTCAAAAATTATACGCTTTAATTCCTTTAAGACTTCAGCAGGATTTGCATTATCCTGCAAAAGTTCTTTCACAACATCTTTGTTTCCTGAAAGAATATTAACCAGCGAGATATGAGAAACTCTTATAATCTTTTTACCAAGAAAAAAAGTAAGAGGGGACAACTTATAAACAACTATCATCGGAACTTCAAGCAGAGCGGTCTGCAAAGTAGCTGTTCCAGATGCAACTACCGCAATATCAGATGATGCAAGAACTTTTACTGAATTTCCTTTACTTATTAAAACCCCTTCATTCTTCAATTCATCTAATAATATTGAATACCTGTTTTCATCCACATTAGGAGCAAGTGGCATACAAAACTGGAATTTGCTTTTTGAAAAGATATTAGTGTCTGATTTGAATTTTTTAACTATGTCAATCATCAAAGGCAATAGTTTTTCCAATTCATGGGGCCTGCTCCCCGGTAGAAGAGCTATTAATTGAGAATCTGTCCGTGCACCTATTGATGTCTTGAAAAAATTTCTGAATCCTGCGTCTATTGAAAATGAGAGGGATTGATTTTTTTCAAAGTATAAATTACTTACTTCTTCAATTTCCTCCATTACTGGATGTCCTACGAATTCGCATCTGACCCCGGCATCTTTATAGATTTTTTCTTCAAACGGAAGGATTACAGCTATCATATCAACAAGTTCTGCTATTTTTCTGACTCTTCCTCTTCTCCATGCCCATACCTGCGGACTTACATAATAGAGTATTTTTATCCCAAGCTTTTTAGCTTCTTTAGCCAGCTTTAAATTAAAGTCAGGATAATCAATTAAAACCAGAACATCTGGTTTTCTTGTTTTTATTGTGGATAGCGAATTGTTATAAGCTCTTTTCAGTTTTTTTAAAGATTTCAATGCCTCAGTTAAGCCAAATGCATCTGATATTGATGAAATTAATTCAACCCCAGTTTCCTTCATACGCTCTCCACCTATGCCGATTAATTGAATATTATCCGATTTCTTAATTAATTCTTTTGCAAGAAGAGAGCCATAGAGTTCACCAGAGCTTTCACCTGCTATTATCATTACACAAGGCATATTAGTAGTATATTATAAATAATAAAAGAAGATATTTTGCGTTTATAGCGTTCATTAAATTTAATGCTTCGCATTGGAAGTGAGACCCACTTTGCGGGTCTGGAATTAAGTGCCGAAAAACGGCACTGGAATTTAGTCGCTCTGGCGACTGGAATTTATCAAACTGTTTTTTGCGTTTATAGCGTTATTGCGTTTATTGCGTTATTGCGTTTATCAAATAGCATAGAGCGAATAGCAAAAAAAGGCTGAAGCCTTCAGCCTTCAGCCTAAAGCCTTCAGCCTATGATAGTTTATTTTGGTTCATAAATTGAGTTATTGCCAGTAAACAACCTTATAACTAAATTGACAAAGGAATATACAACCCTCTTAATCCCCCTTAACAAAGGGGGAATTTGACAAAGAGCTAATGACTCTATGCTCTTTGCTCATGCTCTTGGCTCTTGGCTATTGGCTTTTTTTATTATTCTTTTTAAATGCTTTTGGGGGCAAAATAAAAGGGTAGGGGGGTAATCCTGCCCTTTTATGACTTGATATGTGCTAACAGCTATACGCTATGTCTTCTTCTCAGATAATATAAAGACCCAATTCCAGCCAATGCTACGGATATTATCATCCCCCATTCATTCATTGTTGGGATTGCTTCCTGCTGGCATGGGTCTCCAACTAATGTCCATGTATAAGGATTGTTGCCCCCAACCCAGAATGCTACAAGATAATTTGGACAGAAGGCATTTGCTATCACATGTGGAGACACGGCATTGTTTCGTATCAGAAAATTTCCACCAGAGGTGCTTCCATTTGCATTTACAAGCTGGCCATAAATGTCAAAGTTTGCCCCGCTTCTTAAATCATACCATACAACAAGATATTGATTAGCACTGCTGTTATAGGCTACTGAAGGAAAAAGTTGGTGGTCTGTTTCACTGCATATGGCAAAATCCACATTTGGAAAGCTTCCATCTGCATTTACAAGCCGACCATAAATGTCCCAGTTTGTCCCGCTTCTGTAATCTGCCCATACAACAAGATATTGATTAGCACTGCTGTTATAGGCTACTGAAGGAGAAAGTTGGTCGTGTGTTTCAGTGCATATAACAAAATTTCCACCTGAGAGGTTTCCATTTGCATTTACAAGCTGGATTGTTATTTTTCACATAAAAATACCTAAAACATGTTTTA
>JACAFE010000049.1 GCA_013388435.1 Nitrospirota bacterium
ACTGTGTCATTAATCTTTCGCCAGATAAGCAGGCTGTTTTTAATGAAGCATTCAGGGTTTTAAAACCCGGTGGCAGACTTGCTATCTCTGACATTCTAAAAAAAGGTGAATTCTCTGATGCTATAAAACAGAATCCAGATGCTTACAGCGGATGAATTACAGGCGCAGTTCCTGTTGAGGAGCTGAAGGAGATGCTTAAAAAAACTGGATTTGTTGATATTGATATAAAGAATAAAGAAGAGAGCAATAAAATTATTAAAAGCTGGAATTTTGGAGAAGGCACAGAGAATATGGTGCTTTCAGCATATATCAGGGCAAAGAAAACAGGGTTATAGCGTTTATTGTGTTTGTAAGGTTATGGTGTTATTCACAAGACTAATATAAGGTGTCGAAAATGAAGTTTCGAAATATCTGTATTATTTCAATTGCATTATTGGGTTAATAAATAATATCTTTCATAAAAAAAAGGCGGGTATATTGCCCGCCTTTTTTTATTCTGAAACTTAAGGAGCACATTCAAACCCATAAGCAACATCAGCTGCCGCAGGTGATGAACCTGACGCAGTTGCTTTTATTGTTACTTTTGTATTTGCTGTTATAGTGTCTGTGGTAGTGGTAGGAGATGAACATATATACGGCGATGTCCCGTCACCAGTAATAGTACACTTTACAAGAGAATCAGATTCACCTTTTCTTATTGTAAATGTTCTTGTATTACCTGCACCAGGATCAGCCGTTAAATAAACAACAAGATTTCTTAAAGTGCAATCTTTCTTTATTTCTAATTGAACATCAGATTCTGTTTTAGTAGCATCTGCAATTCCTAATGGAGGACCAAATAAAATATCACTTGTATTAGTGGTAAGATTATTCATTCCACCTGTAAACAAAATCTCTCTTGGACCAGTAGGTCCGGTTGGTCCTGTAACACCTCTTGCACCGGGAGGTCCTGCAGAGCCTGTTGCACCCTTAGCACCTGTTGGTCCTGTTGCACCTTTAGCACCTGTTGGTCCTGTAGGTCCTGTTGCTCCTGTCGGTCCAGAAGGACCAGTTGGTCCAATAGCTCCTGTTGGTCCTGTTGGTCCTGTCGGTCCTGTCGGTCCTGTAATTCCAGTTGCACCAGTTGCTCCTGTTGGTCCCGTAGGTCCTGTAATTCCAGTTGCACCAGTTGCTCCTGTCTGACCTGTTGGTCCGGTCATACCTATTAGACCAGTTGGACCTATTAAACCTTCAGGACCTGTTGGCCCCATCGGTCCATAAATTACATTGATTCCTTTTAAAGAAATGTCAAGTTTCGGTTCATGTCCGGTAAGTTTGTTTTCTTTTGTGTCAATTTCAATTGAAATCCCTGAAGACGGGTTCAGAGCTATTCCGTTATTAGGATAAGCATTATTTAACCATCCTTTAACAAGTTCTGTTACATCAATAGCAACAAAAGAATTGGCTGTTGATGAATTTATATTAACTAAAGAGATAGATTCAGCTAAAGGTGCTGAACTTGTTGCATTATTGTTTGTTATATTGTTTTCTGCCCAAGGAATTCCTGATTGACCAATTCTTTTTATTTCCAAATTGCCCTGAGACTTTGCTTTTGAGACATATAAATAAAGTGTTGCCTTATCAATGTCATCCCCAGTAATTCCATATGGTAATGTTGAGAGGTCAAATTTAATATAACCTGTTTGATTAGGCGAAACAGATATATTCATCACGGGTTTAGAACCATAGTTTGTATTCCCTTTTGAAGCGTTAGTGTAACTATCATCAGTCAGTTTTGCCTGTGCTGCAAACAGGTTTTGTGTAAAAAAAATCACGCAAACCATAAGGAACAGGAAGGATAACAAAACAGACATATTCAATATCTTGTTTTTCATATATTCCTCCATTTTCCTATGGATAACACTCCCAACCATATAAAGCATCAGCATCTGAAGGCGAAGTTGTTGTCTTTGCCTTAATAGAAACAGTATCATTGACGTCAACTGTGCGTCTGCCGGTTGTATCAGAACATGATGTATTAGAATCTGAAATTGTACATGATACTGAATCGCCAGAACTATCTTCAGTACCATTAACAGATATAATAAATGTTCTATTATTTCCAGTGCCTGGAGCAGCTGTTAATGTTACATGCAAATTTCTTGCAACACAACTTCTTACAGGTGAAATAATTGTTTTTCTTTTATTTTCATCTGAATCAGCAGCATTAATTCCTACTGGTGCTCCATATACAGGAGAATCTGTAGTTAAGCCTGTCATACCCCCTGTAAACAAATAGTAAGTTGAGCCCTGTGGTCCTGCTGGACCTGTACCACCAGTTGTACCAGTTGGACCGGTTGCTCCTGCAGCGCCAGTTGGGCCAGTTGCTCCCACAGCACCAGCTGGTCCCTGAGGTCCTGTTGGTCCTGTTGGTCCTGTGCCAGTTGGACCGGTTGGTCCAGTTGCTCCAGTTGGTCCAGTCGGACCTATTGGACCTGTTATACTTGGTCCAGTTGGTCCGGTAGAGCCGGTTGGACCTGTTAAACCAGTTGGTCCAGTCGGTCCTGTTAGACCGGTTGGTCCAGTTACACCAGTTGGTCCGGTAGGGCCGGTTGGACCTGTTAAACCAGTTGGTCCAGTCGGTCCTGTTGGACCTGCAGTGCCTTCAACTGCTTTAAAAATAATATCAAGAGTTGCCTCATGACTTGAATTCTTATCCTCCTTACAATCCACTTCTGCTGATACGCCAAAAGCAGGCACTAATGCTATACCATTATTTGTTGCAGGATTATTCAACCAGCTTTTAACTATATCAGTAATATCCACAACAACAAAATTTCCTTTTAAGGAAGAATTTACATTAATGGTAGTTATTAAATTCCCGATAGGCGCGATACCTGCAGAATTGCTGTAAGTAAGTGTTGCTTCCCACCATTGAGGGTCTGCAGAATCTATTTTACGTACCTCAATGGAACCGTCTTTTTTGACATTACTAACAAAAAATGTCAGTATAGCCTTATCAACATCGTTCCCTGTTTTTCCTGATGGAAGTGAAATGTTAAAAAATTTAATGTATCCTGTTTGCATTGGTGAAGAGGCTATTTTCATTGTTGGTTTTGAACCATAATTAGTATTAACGCTTGAAGAGTTTGTATAAGTATCGTCAGTTACAGGAATAACCAATGCATAGGAAATACCAGCGTAAAGCAAAATTAAGAAAGCAATAAACAGGGAGGATAAAGTAGGATTAAATTTTGATAACATTCTTAACATATGTTCCCTCCGCCTTTAAAAGTTTCCCCTTACTATTAATAAAAAAAAATATCAAACAGAACTTAATGTAGAAAAAGCTTTTTATGCCAAATCCAAAAAAATTTTATCACCCCCCTTATTTGATTAAAATTTGTGAATAAAAACAATAAGCTTTTTGCTTTATAACAACTCAAAATAGTCATACTTCACTAAACATGAATAAGATAATGCAAAAATATTAAAATGTCAACTTATTTTGTAATAATTTTTTATTCTAATAAAACGCTTTATATTAATGTAATATTTGGAATTATTTTTAATCCCTATTGCAATAATTCATTTTATATAGGAAAATTATATAAAATATTATATTATTTAAATATCAGGTAAATAGAAAATGCATTTGAATATTAAATTAAAATACTGATGGCAAAAATAAATTCATTTTACGGTTGTTGATAGAAGGAATTTATGCAAAAAACAAAGTGCTGGGAACTTTTAAATTGTAAAGATGAAAAATGTCCTGCATACCAATCTAAAGATTTAAAATGCTGGCTTATTTTAAAAACCAGATGTAAAAACACATTGCAAAATCAGCTTATTGATAAACTTGAACTCTGCCCTGAATGTTCTGTTTTTAAATTAAATGCAAATGACAAATTACATAGAGAATTTCTATCAGCTATTTGCAAAGAATATAAATATTTAAGAGAAAATCTTGAAATCAGAGAAGCAGAGCTTGAAAATGCTAATGCAGAACTCTCGCATAATCTTATTGAAATAACTGAAGCTCTGGAAAAAATATCATCTGGCGATCCTGATGTGAGAATTTCCGAAAAATCAAATATAAAAGTCATTCAAGACCTGAAACATATGATAAATCTAACAGCAATGAATGTTGGTGAAATTGTACAGCAATCGCATGAATTAGCAATGGCGCTGACAGAACATTTTGATGTTCTTCATAAGGTCACAAAAGGAGATCTTAATGCAAGAGTAACAGGAGCTTCCAATGTAGAGCTTGCTGATATAATTGCAAAGGTTACAAATGAAATGATTGAGAGCATTTCAGGTGAGATAAACAAAAGACAGCAGGCTCTCTCTTTACTTAGTGCCACACTTGAATCAACTGCTGATGGCATTCTTGTTGTTGATAGAAACGCAAAAATTGCAAGCTATAATAGAAAATTTCTGGAAATGTGGAATATTCCCGATGATATTATATCTACAGGCAGTGATGAAAAAGCTTTATCTTATGTATTGCCCCAGCTTAAAGAACCTGCTCTTTTTCTTGAAAAAGTAAATGAATTATATAGCAGTCCTGAAAAGAAAAGTGTTGATATTATTGAATTTAAAGATGGCAGAATATTCGAAAGATACTCCAAGCCGCAAAAAATCGGGGAAAAAATAGTTGGAAGGGTCTGGAGTTTCAGGGATATTTCAGAACGGGTAAAAGCAGAAAAAGCTTTAAAAGAAATTGAAGCACTTGAATCTTCAATCTTAAGCGCGATACCACATGCTGTGGTAGGATTAAAAAACCGAATTATAATTTTTGCAAACAATTCAGTTGAAAAAGTATTTGGCTGGAAACCAGAGGAACTCATCGGTCAAAGCACAAGAATACTTTATAGAAGCGATAAGGAATTCGAAGAAATAGGAAATCTCTTTTATCCGGTGCTTCAGAAAATGAGAACTTTTTCAGAAGAGTTTGTCTGCAGACATAAAAGCGGAGAAGATATTATATGCAGAGTCACTGCATCTGTAATAGGTCCGAGGCTTGAGGACAAAAAAATAGTAGTATCTTATGAAGATATAACTGAAAGCAAAAAGCTTGCAGCACAATTAATTCAGGCTCAAAAAATGGAAGCTGTGGGAACACTTGCAGGCGGCGTTGCTCATGATTTTAATAATATTCTAACAGCGATACTAAGTTATGCAAATCTAATTTTAATGAAAATATCTACAGATAATCCAGTCCGCAAGTATGTAAATAATATTATTCTTGCTTCAGAAAAAGCTGCTGCACTTACAAAGAATCTTCTTACATTCAGCAGAAAACAGATTATAGAACCAAGACCTGTAAATATAAATGAAATCATAAATAATATAAAAAACCTTATAGTCAGATTAATTGGAGAAGAAATAGAGTTAAAAATTAATCTTCCAGATGAAAAACTTATTGTTTTTGCAGATCCTGTGAACATTGAACAAGTTTTGATGAATCTTGCATCAAATGCAAAAGATGCTATTTCAGATAGAGGGATTATATCAATAAAAACCGAGGTAATTGAACTTGATAATGAATTTATAAGAATTCATGGATATGGAAAGCCGGGCAAATATGTATTGATTTCTTTTTCTGATACAGGTGAAGGCATGGATGAAAAAACAAGGTCAAGAATTTTTGAACCTTTTTTTACAACAAAAGAAGTTGGGAAAGGAACAGGACTCGGACTCGCCATGTCATATGGAATAATCAAACAACATGATGGATTTATTACCTGTTATAGTGAAAAAGGAAAAGGAACAACATTTAAAATATATCTTCCTTTAATAAATGTTAAATTGCAAAAGAATAATCATCATGAATCGCATTATATTGTCAGAGGACATGGAACTATTCTTATTGCTGAAGATAATGAAGACGTAAGAAAATCTGCAGTAGAAATATTAGTAGAAGCAGGTTATAAAGTCATCGAAGCAATAGATGGGGAAGATGCAATAAAAAAATATCTTGAAAATAGAAATAAAATAGATTTGCTTCTTCTTGATGTTGTAATGCCCAAAAAAAACGGCAAAGAAGTATATGAGTCAATAAAATTAGAGAAACCTGATATTAAAGTTATTTTTACAAGTGGTTATACATACGACATAGCCCACAAAAAAGGGGTAATAGCTGATGGTGTTGATTTAGTAATAAAGCCGTTTGTGCCGAATATTTTGCTTCAGAAAATAAATGAAACCATAAATAGAAAGTAAGATTATTTTTAATTATCCTGTGCAACCAACATAACCGCTAAACGAAACTGGCATAGTAACATAACCGTTTTTTGTTTTTTTATACTTCAGCCTTCAGCCTTTTTATGAGCCATGAGCTATGAACTATGTCTTCATTATTCAGGTTAATGTTTTCTCAATTTATTGAATTCTGATAGAATAGAATCACGAGAAATGCAGATTAAACTTACTACAGGACATATTTTTGATTTAAATGAAGGTGAGACACTTCAGGATGCGCTCAAGAGAAATGGTGTTTATCTTGTCGCTTCCTGTGGAGGTAAAGGAATTTGCGGAAAATGCAAAATAAAAGTAATTGAAGGAAAATATAGGACCGAATCTATAGCAAAGCTTACTCCTGAAGAAATAGAACAGGGTTTTGTGCTTGCATGTAAGACATTTGTTGTCAGTGAAGATATTACAATTGATATACCCAAAACCTCGAAGCTTGTCGTAGGTGATATTATTGAAATATCAAGAACAAAAGACCTCTTTGAACTTTTCACATCTATTGAAAAAAATATCCAGCCTTTAATCAACTGGCTTGATATTGACATCCCTGCACCAACCCTTGACAACAATTTAAGTGATCTGGAAAGACTTAAGAGAATTATAGAGGAAAAAGGTATAAACTCAATGGAATTCTCTCTTGATTTTGTCAGGTCTTTGCCCGAAATTCTGAGAAAATTAGAATGGAAAATCAGGCTTGCCTATATTAATACTGATGCCGGCAGAAAAGCGATGTTTATAAAATCAAGAGAGGAAGATAAAAGTTATGGAATTGCAGTTGATATCGGGACAACCACAATAGTCTTATACCTTGTGGATTTATCAAATGGAAAAGTAATTGATACAGGTTCAACTTATAATTCACAGATTAGATTTGGAGATGATGTAATTACAAGAATCATTCAGGCAACAGAAGGCGGAATGCTTGATGAAATGAGAGAAAATGTTGTGGAGGATATCAATAATCTGTTACAACCACTACTCGAAAAATATAATATTTTGTCTGACGAAATACACTCGGCAGTAATAGCAGGCAATACTACAATGTCACATCTTTTCTGGGGAATTAATCCGGGATTTATCAGGGAAGAACCTTATGTTCCTGTTTTAAATTCATTCCCTGTATGGAGCGCTGGAAAAATTAATTTATCAATA
Organism: Nitrospirota bacterium; assembly: GCA_013388435.1. Taxonomy (GTDB): domain Bacteria; phylum Nitrospirota; class Thermodesulfovibrionia; order Thermodesulfovibrionales; family SM23-35; genus DYFC01. Next base: position 7,393 of record JACAFE010000049.1, read on the forward strand.
AACAAGAACGCTCCTGTTTATACTCTTCCATGTGTCGCAAGTTATGTTGGTGGAGATATTGTATCCGGTGTGATTGCGTCGAAAATAAATCTCAGCAAGAAAATATCTCTTTTTATGGATATTGGTACAAATGGTGAAATAGTGCTTGGAAATGAAGAATGGCTTGTAACAGCAGCCTGTTCTGCGGGCCCGTGTTTTGAAGGAAGCGGAATAAGACATGGAATGCGGGCTACAGAAGGAGCTATAGAATCTGTAAAAATAATCCCCGGGACATCTGAGTTTGTTCTCGGAGTTATTGGAAATAAGAAACCTATTGGAATATGTGGCTCTGGAATGATAGATGCGCTAACTGAAATGTTCATGAATGGTGCGATTGATCAAAAAGGGAAAATTATCAAAAATAAATTTACCGAAAGGATAAAAGAAGGGTTTGAAGGACCTGAATTTATTTTATACAAAGACGATAAAAGGGAAATTGTTCTGACAGAAGTTGATATAGAAAATCTTATTAGAGCAAAGGCAGCGATTTTTGCTGGGATTTCTTTGCTTCTTAGAGAAACAGGTTTTACCTTTGATGATATAGAAAAAATTTATATTGCCGGTGGATTCGGGAATTATTTGAATATTGAAAAAGCAATATTCATAGGAATGCTTCCTGATATTCCGAGAGAGAAATTCAGATTTCTTGGCAATACTTCCATAGCTGGAGCTTATATGTGTCTTCTTTCCGAAAATGTCAGAAGAGAGGCAGAATATATTGCTGGGAAAATGACCAATATAGAATTGTCTGTATCAAGGGGATTTATGGATGAATATATATCTGCTCTTTTTCTTCCGCATACGAATATAGAACTTTATCCATCAGTTAAGAATATATTGGCGCGAAAAAATACTTAATGCGGATATGTATTTAAAAAATGCGTATGCTGGGAAATTTTAAAAAGGCTGAAGGCTGAACCATGAGCTATGTCTGCATTATTTGGTCTTATGGAGGATTTAGTTGAAAATAGCATATTTTGATTGTTTTTCAGGTATTAGCGGTGATATGTGTCTTGGCGCATTTATTGATGCAGGCGTTTCTTTAAAACAATTGAAGAATGTATTAAAAAAAATACCTGTCTCTGACTATACCTTAACTTCAAAAAAAGTTCAACGCTCTAATTTTATATCAACCAAGGTTGATGTAATTATAAATAAAAAAAACGGGAAAAAGAAATTTTTCTGCGGAAAATGGTCGGATATAGAGAAAATAATAAAAAATTCATCCCTTCACAATAATATTAAAGAAAAAGGTCTTAAAATATTTAGAAGAATATTCGAGGCTGAATCAAAAGTACACGGAAAGAATATCGAGCAAATCCATCTTCACGAGATTGGAGCTGTTGATTGTATTGTTGATATTTTCGGAACATTGATATGTCTTGATATTCTTGGAATCGAAAAGATATTTTCATCTCCTTTAAATCTTGGCAGCGGAAGCATTGAGACAGAACATGGGATTATTCCTGTTCCGTCTCCAGCGACGCTCGAAATATTAATGAAATTGCCTGTTTATTCAAAAGGAGTTCCTTTTGAGCTTACTACACCAACAGGAGCTGCAATTATAAAAGAATTATCTTCAGGATTTGGATATATTCCAGGAATGGAGATTGAATCAGTCGGTTTTGGCGCTGGCAATAGAGATTTTAAGAACTGGCCTAACATATTAAGGGTTTTTATCGGAAATGAAACAGAAGCTGAAACATACCAGAACGAATCAATAATTGTCATTGAAACCAATATTGATGATATGAACCCCCAGATTTATGAATATGTGATCGAAAGGCTTTTTGAAAAAGGTGCAATTGATGTATTTCTGACGCAGATTATAATGAAAAAAGGAAGACCTGGAGTGAAAATAACAGTTCTCTGCCGCGAAAATGATCTTGGCAAACTTGCGGATGTATTATTCAGAGAGACTACCACAATTGGTATAAGATACTATAAAACTGAAAGAAAAATTCTTAAAAGGGAGATTAAAGAAATTAATTCAGTTTTTGGCAGGATAAAGGTTAAAGTTTCGGGCAATCGAAACCATGTGTTAAAATCAATACCTGAATATGAAGACTGCAAAAGCCTTGCTAAGAAAAATAAAGTGCCTTTGATAAATGTCATTAACAGCGCAAAAACTAAAATAACCTGAAAATTATGTTTTGGCTAATTAAAAAATATGATATATCAACAATTTATCCATAAAAACTTATAGTATTACTATAAAATTTTCTTGACTTTTCTAAAAAACTTTTTTAATATTGTGAATTATTTATTTTAAATTTATAATAAAAAATATAACAAATGTATAGAACATGAATAACAAATTATTCATATGGTTTCTTTTTATTTTATTTTTTATACCTAACATTTTGAATGCAGATGAATACGGTACAAGCCATCCTTTAATAAATAAAAAAAGTAAAAATAACTCTCAAAAAAAAGATAAAGCATTGATACAGGTTTCGAGTTTTAATAATAAAAAGAATGCCCTGAATTTTGTCAAAGCTTTAAAGAAACAGGGTAAAGAAGCGATTATTAAAAAAGAAATCGATAAATCGGGAAAAACAATATACAGAGTTTTTATAAGAAAGGAAGATGAAAAAGAAAAATTAACTGGCAATTCAAATATTAATCAAAAATCTGTTTCAAGCATTGAACCAGAAAGAGTTAATCACTCTGACTCATTGGATTCAATAAAAAATATTCCTGAAAAACATATTGATAGTAATAAAGAAAATTTAATTGCATCGTATAATATTTTTGAAAGTATAGAAGAAGCTGATGGGTTTTCGAATCAAATACGGGAGAGTGGCTTTAAACCAAAGATTATAAGTAAAGTAACGAATGACAATAAAGTGGTATATGCTGTTTTTGCTGAAAAAATTGATAGTGAAAAACAGCCTTCAATTCCAGAAAATAAGCTTCCAGAAGACACAAAAGAAATAAATATTTTAGAGAAGTCTCCCCCGTTAGAAAAAAATAATACAACATCAGAAGTTCAGGAAAAAGATATTCTTGAAATGCAAAAAGCTGAAGCAGAATTAAAGACAAAATTAGAGACATCAACATTATCACCTGTTGAAGTAAAAACTCTTGATACAGAAAAGACTATGGTTTTACAAAAAAACAGATTGGATGAAATTAATAGTGAAAATGCTTCGGTTCAAAAAACTCTTATTAATGAAGAACCTTCAAAAGAAGAGCCGCCTATCGGAATTCCGAAGGAAAAAAAGATAACAGCTTCCGAGTTATTTGGTAGAAAAGGCGGATATATACACCCTTTCTTTGCAATAACTGAATATTATACCGATAATGTCTATAATTCAAGAAAAGACAGGGAAAGCGATTTTGTAACAGTTCTATCACCGGGGATATGGATGACTCTTCCGCATATTTATGAGAAGCTTCTTCTTGCTGAAACATCTATAATGTCTCCAGGCGGATTCAGTCTCAGCAGGTACAAACCCGATACATTCAGGCGCTATCAGACTTACCTATTTTACAACTCAGATATAGAACTCTATTCAAAAGATTCATCAGGAAATATTGTTAATCATAAAGCTGAAGGATTTTTCCAGTATAATTTAAGGGGTGGTCTAACTTTTGAATTCATTGATCAATATCTTGCTTCGCATGACCTCAGAGGAACAGGTATTTCTGGAAAACTTGATAAATTCAGAACAAATCTCGCTGATCTTAATATCATGTATAATGTTTCAGACCGCTTAAATTTTCGATTGGATTATGCAAATTATTTTGTGAATTATACAGCGTCGAGGAATGATTTCAGAGATCGTATTGATAATTCCCTGTCTGCATATGTCTTTTATAGATTCAGACCAAAGACATCATTGTTTTATGAATATGAGTTTGTTGATGTAAGTTATGATAAGGATATAATGTCTGACAGCACAGAACATCACAATTTTTTGGGTATCCAGTGGGATATAACTGCAAAATCAAAAGGAAGCATAAAAGCAGGTTATGGATTTAAGGATTTCTCGGAATCCGAGCTTGATGACGATAATGAATTTATTCTTGAAGCACAGATTGACCATAAAATTACAGGTAAAACATCGATAATTCTTAAGGCTTCAAGAAAAACAAATGAATCTAATATTTCAACATTAAATTATATGACATCAGATTACTTCCAGATTGATTATCTGCAAAAAATAATAGGAAAGATTACCGGTAATGTTTCTTTCTCTTATGGAAGAAATATGTATAGTGATAAATTAACATTAAATGGAGTCACAAAAAAGCTCAGAGACAATTACTTAACAGGCCTGATAGCCCTTCAATATAAATTCAAGGAATGGCTTGAAATGGATGCAGGTTATATTTTAAATAAAAGGGAGTCAACCTTTTCTGATTTCGACTATACTACTAATATTATTTTCATTAAATTGTTAGGGACATTATAAAATCATCTTTCTTATATCCTCTCGGAAAAATGAAAAGTGTAAATTCGTAAACCTCAATAATGCAATTGAAATAATGAAGATGTTACGAAATCGAAAAAAGGCTGGAGGCTTTAGGCTTAAGGCTGAAGTATAAGCTTCGCTTCTACAATTTTTTGTAAACTAAATATTTTTGTTTTATAATATACAAAATGGTACTTATGAAAAGGCAGACTGCTTTAATAGCATTGGTTTATATTATTTTATCATTTGTACCTGTGTTTGCACAGGATTATATTATTGGTGAAGGCGATGTTTTGAAAATAACTGTTTATGATCATGATGACCTTACCACTATTGCAAGGGTAAGCGGCGACGGGGTGATTATTTTTCCTCTAATAGGGCAGATACAGGTTAAAGGTCTTACTCTTACTCAGATATCCGAAAAAATAGCTTCACTATTATCTGATGGTTACATTATAAATCCTCAAGTAAATATTTTTATTCAGGAATTCAGAAGCAAAAAAGCATTCATTATGGGTGAAGTTACAAAACCAGGACTTTATGTTTTACCCGGACAGACAACATTTCTCGCTTTATTATCAGAAGCCGGGGGACTTACAAAAAATGCAGGGGATAAAGCAATTATTAAAAGAAAATCGAGTTCACAGGGACAGGCAGAAAAAATTTTTTATATTGATCTTAAGAGGCTGATTGAAAAAGGTGACACATCTGTTGACATTAATATAGTAGATGGGGATAGTATTTATATAACGAAAGCAGGGGTTTTTTATGTTACGGGTGAGGTTAAAAAACCGGATGCCTACAAATATGAAGAAGGGACAACTGTTATTAAAGCAATAACAATGAGCGGCGGATTTACAGATAAAGCATCAAGAAGCAAAGTAAAGATAATCAGAAAAAAAGGCGATAATGAAGAAGAAGTTCTGGAAAAAGTAAAAATGGATGAACCTGTTTTACCTGATGATGTTATAGTCGTTCCAGAAAGTTTCTTTTAATAATATATGGAAGAACAAGAGATACATTTAAGAGATTATTTTAAAATAATATATAAAAGAAGATATACTGTTTATACTTTTTTTACCATAGTTTTTATTGTAGTTCTTATCGGTACTTTATCAACAACTCCTGTTTATAAAGCTACTACAAAAGTTCTTATAGAAAAGGTTGAACCTGCAAATCTAACACTTCCATATCCATATTATGCTCCTTATGAACCGGAATTCTATGAAACTCAATACCAGCTAATTAAAAGCACCTCTGTCGCTTCAAAAGTTGTAAAAGCTCTTTCTCTTGAAAATACATATGAAATGTATTTCAAAGGTGAAAAGATAACTCCACAGGGCAATAAGACAAAAGCAGACGTCCTCGCAGATATTATTAGCAGCGGTATAGTTGTAACCCCTGTTAAGAACAGTAAAATTGTAACAATAAGTTTCATGTCAAAAAACCCTGAATTTGCAGCTATGGTTGCTAATTCTGTTGCAAAAGCTTATATTGAGGAAATTCTTGATATGAGGATGAGTTCATCAAGATATTCAATAGAATGGATGTCAAAGAAAGCTGAAGAAGAAAAAGCAAAGCTTGAAAAATCTGAAAAAGCTCTTCAAGAATTTATGAAAGCTAATGATATAGTTACCCTTCAGGATAGACTTGCTATTACACCCGAAAAATTGAGTGAATTCAATACACAGCTTATAAGGGCTGAGATGAAGAGAAAGGAATTAGAAGGTTTGTACAGTAAAGTTTCAGGCATCAATATCAAAGATGCCGAAACTATTCCATATATAGCATCCGACCCTACAATTCAGGCATTGAGAAACCAGAAACTAAGGGCAGAGCAGAATATAGAAGAGCTTTCAAAAAAGTATGGTTCAAAACATCCAGCAATGCTCAAAGCACAGGAAGAATTGAAAGTTATTGATCAGAAAAGAGAGCAAGAAATTAAAAGGGTCATTGCTTCTATCAAAAATGAATATGAACTTGCAAGAAACAATGAAAATACTTTGCGCAGAACCCTTGCTGGAACAAAGTCTGAAGCTATCAGCATGAATGAAAAATATATCCAGTATAATACACTTGCGAGAGAAGTTGAAACAAACAGACAATTATATGATGCTTTGATTAAAAAGCTGAAAGAAGAAAGTGTTACACAACAGGTACAAACCGTGAATGTATGGGTCGTTGAAAAGGCGGAAAAACCTGAAACTCCTGTAAAACCAAGAAAATTACTCAATCTGCTTCTTGGAATAATTATCGGTCTATTTGGAGGAGTTGGACTTGCTTTCTTTTTCGAGTATCTTGACAATACTGTAAAGACACCTGAAGACGTTGAATCAAGAATTGGAGTTCCTGTTATAGGCGCTGTTCCGTTATTGGAGAAGAAGAATGAAATTATCGAAGAAATTATTATTAAAGAACCACAATCTGTTCATGCAGAAAGTTATAAAAGCATAAGAACTGGAATATTACTTTCATCAGCTACAAAACTGCCCAAAAACATATTAATTACGAGTATGGCTCCTGAGGAAGGCAAAACAGCCACTTCTGTCAATTTATCTCTTACAATTGCAAGATCAGGATATTCTGTTGTTCTTGTTGACAGCGATTTAAGAAAACCTCGTATCCATCAGATATTCAGACTTAATAATATGAGTGGATTAAGCACTTATCTCGCTGGTGCAACTCCTGATATTGATACTATATTAAAAACACCTTTAATGAACCTTACTGTTATTCCAGCAGGGCCATTACCTCCTAACCCATCGGAATTGCTCGGCTCTCAAAGAATGATTAAATTAATTGAGTTGCTGAATGAACGTTTTGACCTTGCAATCTGGGATTCTCCGCCTTTAATGACTGTAACAGATGGTTTGATTCTCAGCAATCTTGTTGATAGAACTATAATTATTGTAAGGGCAGGAAAAACGACCTATGATATTATTAAGAGAGGGTTAAAGCTTATTGACGGCAGAAGAAAAGATGATTCTGTTTCAAATGTGCTTGGAATAGTTATAAATGGTTTTGATGTAAAGAATGCAGATCAGTATTATTATAAATACTATAATTATTATCCATCCGAAAAGGAAGAACCAAAGAAAACGATTTGATTAAATGGATTATTATAAGGAAATTATCTTATGGAAATAAAAAAACATGGATAAGATAATTCCTTTTCTTTTTATTTTTATCCTTATATTTTCTCCTCTTGCTTTCGGGACAGTAGAAACATGGTCTTTAGCCATAATGGAAATATCTATTTTCCTTTGCTTGTTAATGTTGACAATTAAAAACAAAAATCTTGCATTTTATGAAGTGCCCGGCATAATCCCTTTTGCTCTGATTTTAATCTATATTTTATTCCAGCTTATTCCTCTGCCGCCTGCTTTATTGAAAATTATTTCTCCTGAGACCTATCGTATTTATCAGGATACTGTATTTATATCAGGATTAAATTCATGGTTGTCTATTTCCATCAATAAAAAACAGACACTCCTCGAATTTCTCAGAATATCTTCATATGCTGCTTTTTATTTTCTGACTGTCCAGATGCTTACCGACAGAAAAATGTTGAGAAAAACCGTTTACGTTATAATAATTTTTGCATCTGTTCTTTCATGTTTTGCGATTCTACAACATTTACTCTCTAATAACAAAATCTACTGGCTTAGAGAATTACCTTACGGAGGTTCGCTTTTCGGACCTTATGTGAACAGAAATCACTATGCAGGACTTATGGAGATGATTTTCCCTTTGATAATATCAATTTTTCTTTTATATAAACCTCACCTTCATTATGTTTCACTGCGTGATAAAATATCCGCACTATTTAACTTAAAAAGCACGAATCTCTATCTATTGATTGGTTTTGGTGCCATATTGACCGCAACATCTGTTTTTTTAACTCTTTCGCGCACAGGAATAATAAGTTTATGCATTTCTATGATTGTTTTTGGCATGTTATTTATGCTGAGAAGCATAGATAAAAAAAGAGGAATTATTATAATAATCATAGGGATTTTAATTGTATTGTCTGTTGGCTGGTTCGGGTGGAAGCCAATTTTTGAAAGATTCGAGAAGTTAAAGGAAGCAAGATATAATATTGAAGAAACGAGGCTGCAGATATGGAATGACAGCATTGAAATAGTAAAAGAATTTCCTTTGACTGGAACAGGGATGGGAACATTTATAAATATTTATCCGCGTTACAGAACAGTGCCTGGAAATGCGGTAGCAGCGCATGCACATAATGACTATTTGGAATTTTTTACAGATGGAGGGGCTATTCTATATTTTCTTTGTCTTCTGTTTTTGATTGTTTTTGCTTATAAAGTTTTTAAGGCTTTTTCAAAAAGAAAAGACATTTTTTCAATATATATATTTATAGCTTCTGTAAGTGGTATTGTTTCTATAATAATTCATAGTGCCACTGACTTTAATCTGCATATAGCAGCAAACGGGCTTTATTTTACATTTCTATTCGGACTTGCGGTCTCAGCTGCTAATACAAGAATGCACCATAATTTAAATAATACTAATTTAAGGGAATTAAAAATTAGTGTTAAGGCTATACTGCCAATCATTGTGGTATTATTTTTACTGGTTTCTGTTATCAATTCAGGTTTTTTAACTGGTGAGTTTTACTTTTCAAAGATTAAAGACATTAAAATTACAGATAATCTCTCCAGTGATGAACTTCAGGAAATAAGGTCTGCTTCAACAAGAGCCTCTATTTTTGACCCACTGGAAGCAGAATATTTTTATGCATCCGCAAATATTGAATGGCTGCTGGCAAACAAAGAAATTGCAAAGATGAGATACTTGAAAGCGGTCTGGCTTAATCCTGTTAATGGCGAATATCTGCAAAGACTCGGTCTTGTTATGTCTGATTTTAAAAAATATGATATTGCGGATAAGCTCTTGCGTGCTGGAATCGATTTTGATAAACAAAATATCTCGAGATATAAAAGATATGTTGCGTGGCTTTTTGCGATTGGCAGAAATGATGAAGCAAAAAATATTATAAGAAAAGCTATTATAATTGAGCCCGAAAAGACCAGAGAATTTGTTACAATAATGATTCTAAAAAAATTGGATGATTACGAAATTCTATCTGTTTTGCCGGAAATGCCGGTACCGTATTTTATTTTTGCTGATTATCTATTGAAAACAGGCAATGAAAAGATGGCAGAAATCATTTACACAAATGCTTTTGATTTCATTAAACAGGATAGTAATTTCCCGAAATCTTATATTTTTTCGATTAAAAACTACTATGTAAAAAAAGGCAGGTTAGATGAAGCTCTAAATTTTATGAAAAAAGCAGAAATGTTTTTCCCGAATGATACAAAAATTAAAATCAATATCGGAGATATTTACGAAAAACTCGGGATTAAGGATAAAGCTGCCGATGAATATAAAAAAGTTCTCACTCTTGACCCAAACTATTTTGATGCAAAATTAAGACTTGAAAGACTATCAGCAAAAAAATAGATTTTAGCTAATAATTTTGTTATACAAAGTCATGAGTTTAGGAGGATTTTTATGGTTGAACTCGGTAAAATAACCAAGCCTGATGTAAATAACTTCAAAGGCAAAAGAAAACTTTATTGTGTGGCAAATGTTTTCAGCATGGAAGATGCTCCGGATGATTATAAGGAGATGATTTTAAAATACTGGGATGAAGTCGCTGCACAGATTGAGAAAATAGAAACAGCAGGTAAGATAAAAAAGATATTTTCAGAAATAATTCTTGATACGAGCGATTCTTCTTTAGAAGTTCTCGATAAAATCAGTGAAAAACTCAAAAAGATTGTTACCCAAAAATTAGAAGAGGGCGCTCTGCTTATTCCAGTTGAGGACAGAGAATTACTGGGAGAACTTACAGACTGGAGCAATTGTCTCAGGGTAATTTATACAAAAGAAGTTTTTTCAAAGGTGTTTTCCTTTTTCAATGAAGTTGCAGAAAAAAGGAGAGAGCACATTCTTAATGTAATCACCAAAAACCTTCTTGAAGCTGAAGCAGGTCTTCTAATCATAAAAGATGAAGACAGAGTAAAACTTCAGTTTCCGTCTGATATTGAAATATTTCTAATAACCCCGCCTTCATATGATGATATTATAAGATGGTTCAGGAATAAAATGATGAAGGAGGAGAAATAATAATTATGTTAATCGGGATAATGTCCGATACCCATGACAATCAGGTCTTAACACAGAAAGCTATAGAGCTATTCAACAGTCTTAAAACAGAACTCGTTATTCATGCAGGAGATTATACATCTCCTTTTACACTTAAACTATTTAAAAATCTGAAATGCAGATTCTCAGGCATATTCGGGAATAATGACGGAGATAAATTGCTTTTGCAGGAAAGGGCAAGTGGCAATTTACACAATCAGCCATATATATTTACACTTTTTGATAAAAAATTTGTTGTTATACACGAGCATCATCTTGTTGACGCACTTGCTGATAGCGGGCATTATGATATTGTTATATATGGACATACCCATGAAGCAGAAATCAGAAAATCAAGAAAAGCGCTTATAATAAATCCCGGAGAAACAGGCGCATGGCTCTATGGCAAATCAACCGTTGCATTACTCAATTTAGAAAATATGCTGGCAGAAATTCTAAAATTGAATTAATTCAAAAAATGTATAATATATACCTTTGGGTATAATTAAAATTTAAGGGCTTCTCTTATTTTGCAAGAGAGTTCATCTACTTTAAATGGTTTCTGAATAAAACCTTTACATCCCATGTTGATTATATTTTCTGTTTCACCATTAAGGCTATATCCGCTTGATAGAAGAACTCTAACATCTTTATTTATTTCCTGTAATTTTCTAAGAATTTCCCCGGCGTTCATCCCGGGCATAATCATATCAAGAATAACAAGCTGGATATCTTCACAATGTTTTTTATATATTTCAATGCCTTCTTCGCCACTTTGAGCAGTCATAATTTTATACCCGAATTCTTCAAGGAGTTCTTTTAGAGATTCTATATTCATAATATCATCATCAATTAAGAGCAAGGTCTCTTCCCCATGTAAGTAAACTTCTTTAGCCTTTTCAGTAGCAGCAGCCTTTGGTTCTAAGGAAGGAAGATAAATCGAAAATGTTGTGCCATGACCTTTTTCACTATAAACTTTAATAGTACCTCCATGATTTCTAATAATTCCATATGCTGAAGCAAGACCCAGCCCTGTGCTTTCACTTAATCCTCTGGTAGTAAAAAATGGATCAAAAACTCTTTTTTGAGTGTCTTCATCCATTCCAATTCCTGTATCTGTAATCGAAATTTTTATGTATTCTCCGGGCTTGATATCATAAATAAGACTTTCCTGTTCATTAATAGATATATTTTTTGTTTCAATATGGATATTCCCTCCAGATGGCATTGCCTGCCATGCATTAATATACATATTTAAAAAAACCTGTTCTAACTGAGCTTTATCAGCTTCAACAGAATCGAGATTTTCCTGTAGATTTCTATATATTGTTATATCTTTTCTTGTCATTCCGAACATTTCAGAAGTATCTATAATAAGTTTATTTATGTCAATAGGTTTGACATTGTATTTCCCACCCCTTGCAAAACCAATTAACTGTCTTGTCAAATCTGCTCCATTTTCAACAAGTCTTTCAATTGCTTTTAGTTTGTCATAGAAAGGATGAAGCGCATCAACTTTCATGAGCATTAATGAAGTATTCCCGAGTATGCCCATTAAAAGATTATTAAAATTGTGTGCGATTCCTCCTGCCAGAGTTCCTATTGTTTCCATTTTTTGAGATTGAAATAATTGTTCTTCAAGCTTTTTTTGCTGGGTTACATCCCTTAGAAAATTCAATGTTGCGGGTTTCCCTTCCCATTCTATAAGCATAGCGGTATTTTCAATAATTACTGTTTCGCCTTTTTTGTTTATACCTCTGAAAGTATATGTATCAGGCACATTCTTCCCTTTAATCCTTTTTTCATAGCGTTCAAGAACCATTTGTTTATCTTCATCATGAATAAATGAAGTAAAGGAAACTTTTGTCAATTCTTCCTTAGAGTACCCAGAGATTTCTTCTAAACGACGATTAGGAAATTTTATTATTCCATCCTGAATAATAAAAATTGCATCATTTGCGTTTTCAACAACACGGCGATATTTCTCTTCAGAATCCCTTAATTTTTTTTCAATAATTTCGCGTCTTTCAATTTCCTGCTCAAGTTTTGAAGAATAGGCATTTAATTTTTCGAATTGTCGGGCATTATTAATGCTAATAGCGAGTTGATTCGCAACTGTTTCAAGGAACTGGTTTGTTTTTTTAAAATTTCTTTGTTTTTTTGATGCGATGCCAAAAACGCCAAGCTGTTTGTCTCCATAAATAATTGGCACAGCAGAAAATGAATTGAACCCTGCTTTTTTACATTCCTGCCATGTGCATCTTTTGTCTTTTTTTATATTTATAGAAAAAATAGCTTTGGAATTAAGTGAAGCAATACCGCATAAGCATTCGCCTACACTATGGACAGGAATATCTTCTTTTTTAAGAGAATCTGTATTTGAGATGAAGGAACATAAATGGAGTTCCTCGCCTTTTTTTAGAAAAATTAAAACAGCGTCAACTTTTAAGGCTTCTGAAATTTCATGTACTGCTGTATTGCATATCTCTGAAACAGAAAGCCTTGAAGTTAGTGATTGAGCTAATCTGTTAAGAATGAATAATTCTTTATTAGTCTGACTAAAACGTGATAGTTTTTTAATAGATTTATCTGTTACATTATCAGAAGAACTTTTTTCAGTATCATTTCCTCGATGTTCCCTATCTTTTCTATACATGCTATATCCCCAATAATACTACATATATAGCTCTTTATATTCGTATTTCAGAATATAATTTTCATTATAAATAAATCAAGCTTTATTTAATGCAAATGCTAAAGAGCGAAGAGCGTTTATAGCGTTATAGCGTTTATAGCGTTATAGCGTTTGTCAAATTTAATGCTTCGCATTGGAAGTGAGACCCGCTTTGCGGGTCTGGAATTGAGTGCCGAAAAACGGCACTGGAAGTTAGTCGCTCTGGCGACTGGAATTTATCAAACTGTTTATTGCGTTTATAGCGTTATAGCGTTATAGCGTTCATTGCGTTAATTGCGTTATAGCGTTTATTGCGTTCTATTAAAACCAAACGCCGCAAATCGTAAATAACAAAGGGGGAATAAAAAAAGGCTGAAGGCTTTAGGCTGAAGGCTGAAGTATAAAAACAACAAAGGGGGAATTAGCTAATAGCGAAGGGAAAATAAAAGAGGCTGAGGATTGAGCAATGGTTGCTTTAATTTGGTTAATTAGAGATGTTTTACCAGTTCGTCGATGGCTTTGAGAGATTTAAGCATTTCGTGCATGTCACTTAGTTTTATCATATTAGGGCCGTCACATAATGCTTTTTCTGGTTCAGGATGAACTTCCATAAATATCCCATCAATTCCTGCTGCTACTGCTGCTCTCGCTAATGGTGCTGCAAATTCCCTTTGGCCTGACGAACTTGTTCCTTTTCCGCCGGGCAATTGAACACTATGGGTTACATCAAAAATAACAGGGTATCCATAAGAGCGCATAATTGGAAAAGCTCTGAAATCAACCACAAGATTGTTATATCCAAAAGATGCTCCTCTCTCAGTTATAAAAATTTTGTTATTCCCGGTTGCGATGAACTTATCAATAATATTCCTGACATCCCATGGAGCAAGAAACTGTCCTTTTTTCACATTTACAGGCTTTCCTGTTTTTGAAGCCTCTATTATAAGGTCTGTTTGTCTGCAGAGAAATGCTGGTATTTGCAAAACATCAAGCACTTCGGAAGCTATTCTTATTTCTTCGACAGAATGCACATCGGATATTACAGGCACCCCCACTCTGTCTTTTACATCAGAAAGTATTCTCAACCCTTTTTCTATACCAGGCCCTCTAAATGAAGATATTGATGTACGATTAGCCTTATCATAAGAGCTCTTAAAAATAAACTGCAATCCGAGATTTGAACATATTTCTTTTAAACGTTCAGCTGTATGAAAAACAATATCTTCATTTTCTATTACACAGGGACCTGCAATAATAAGAAGCGGACTATCTCCGCCAAGCTTTAATCTGCCTATTTCAATGTTTGTGGTCAAAATTTATATTTCCCTGCCTTTTTCCTGTGTGCGCATATCAAGGTAAGGGAATAGTGATCTTTTCTCTTTCAAGGATGCCTCTATAAAAGCCTTAAATAGCGGATGCGGGTCTGCAGGTCGTGACTTGAATTCAGGATGAAACTGGCAACCAAGAAACCATGGATGATCTTCAATTTCCACAATCTCAACGAGTTCGCCGTCAGGACTTAAACCGCTGATTATTAATCCATTTCTTGTGAGAATTCCTCTGTATGCATTGTTAAATTCATAACGATGTCTATGACGTTCAAATATTTCTTTAACTTTATATGCATTAAAAGCCTTTGTCCCTTCTTTTAAAACACACGGATAAGCTCCGAGCCTCATTGTGCCACCTTTGTGGGACTCTTCGGAACGTACTTCGATTTTCTCTTTCCTGAAATCGTACCAGCGTTCCATTAGATATATAACAGGTTCTTTCGTATTCAAATCAAATTCTGTGCTATTAGCATTAAGACCGCATACATTCCTTGCAAATTCAATAACAGCACATTGCATTCCGAGACAAATTCCAAAATATGGAATTTTCTTTTCGCGAGCAAAAGTAATAGCTTTTATTTTACCTTCAATTCCTCTATATCCGAATCCTCCGGGGACAAGTATTCCATCGGTATCAGACAAAAATCTTTCTGGACCATGTATTTCTATTCCTTCTGAATCAATCCACTGCATATTAACACGGGCATCATTAGCTATGCCTCCATGCGTAAGAGCCTCCATAAGGCTTTTATAAGAATCTTTCAGGCCGGTATATTTACCAACAATAGCAATATTAACTTCATCTTTGGGCTCCTTAATCTTTCTTATTATATCCTTCCAGATTTCCAGATTAGGTTCATTAGGACTAAGATTAAATTTTTTGCTTATAAGATGATCGAGTCCTTCATAATGAAGCATTAAAGGCACTTCATATATTGTCTCCACATCCTGAGCTGCAATTACAGCATCAGGGTCAAGGTTACAATGTATCGCGATTTTTTTCTTTGCTTCAGGTGGCAATGGTCTTTCAGTTCGGCATATAAGTATATCGGGCTGAATACCGATTTCTCTGAATTCTTTTACACTATGCTGAGTGGGTTTTGTTTTTATCTCGCCTGCTGTTTTGATATATGGTATTAAAGTAAGGTGAATATAAAGAACATTCTCCCTTCCAACATCATATCTTATCTGTCTTATTGCTTCGAGAAAAGGCAGGCTTTCAATGTCACCGATTGTACCACCTATTTCAACAATGACTATATCATATCCGCTGCTTACTGATTTTATAGCTCTTTTTATTTCATCTGTAATATGTGGCACAACCTGTACAGTTTCTCCAAGATAATCTCCCCTTCTTTCCTTTGATATAACGTTGTAGTATATTTTTCCTGTAGTATAGTTGTTTGCCTGTGACATTCTAACAGATGTGAATCTTTCATAATGCCCGAGATCAAGATCTGTTTCAGCTCCGTCATCAGTAACAAAGACTTCTCCATGCTGGAAAGGACTTAATGTTCCCGGATCAACATTGATATAAGGATCGAGTTTTTGAAGAGTTACCTTAAGCCCCTTTGCTTCAAGCAAAGCTCCTGTTGCAGAAGCTGCAATCCCCTTCCCTAAAGCTGATACGACTCCCCCTGTTACAAAGATAAACTTAGCCATTTTTCTATTTTCTCCAGGTCTTCAGGAGTATCCACCCCGATTGTTTCAAATAAAGTTTCCCTGACCTTAATTTTCATGCCATTCTCAAGAGCACGCAATTGTTCAAGTTTTTCGGTCTTCTCCAATTCTGTTTGTTCCATTTGCGATAAAGAAAGAAGAATATTCTTTCTATAACTGTATATGCCAATGTGTTTATAATATATTGGCTCACTTACTTCAGAATGTTTAGCGCAAAAAGGTATGATAGACCTTGAAAAATACAGGGCAAAACCCTCTTTATCAAAAACAACCTTAACGATGTTCTGATTTGTAATTTCAGATGGTTCAGAAATCTTTTTTACAAGCGTTCCTATAGATGCCCTTTTATCATCAAGAAGTTTTATTACATCATCTATCATTTCAGGTTTAATGAGCGGTTCATCGCACTGTACATTGACAATTATATCATATTTTAGTTTTGTTGCTACCTCAGCAATTCTGTCTGTACCGGAAAGATGCTTTTTATCTGTCATAACAGCTTTTCCATTGAATGATAAAACTGTTTCGAATATGGTTTCGCTGTCAGTTGCCACAAGCACATCATCTGCGAGTTTTGACAATTTTGAATTTTCATAAACGTGTTGAATCAATGGCCTGCCTTTAAGGAGGCAGAGAGGCTTGCCCGGAAACCGGGTCGAATCATATCTGGCAGGAATAATGACTATTGAAGTCATGATTTTTTTTAATTATATAATGAGCAGCTATATATTGACAACATAATTTTTTATCTTAATAAAGAATGAACATTTTAGTTGTTAGTTTAGTTAAGTATAATATATAAATTATGTGTTAAAATTGATAATGGATTTTAATGATATTATACGTCAGGTTATTATTTCAGCCATACCTGTGTTAATAGCAATTGTCTTCCATGAGCTTTCTCATGGATTTGTTGCTTACAAACTTGGAGACCCCACAGCAAAAATGATGGGAAGGCTTACTATTAATCCAATCGCCCATATTGATCCTTTTGGCACCATTCTTATGCCATTAATGTTAATTGTATTCACAGGTGGTCAGTTTGTTTTTGGATACGCAAAACCTGTTCCAATCAATCCGATGAATTTCAGGAATCCCAAAAGAGATATGGCAATTTCTGCTGCTGCAGGTCCTATAACTAACTTCATTCTTTCAATAATTAGTATAATTCTGATTAAAGCTATAATTATTCCTGCTTCACATGTTCTTCCTGATGTTATTGGTTCAACTGTTCTTGCTCCTGTTTTTCTTATTCTTAAAAGAAGTATAGAGGTTAATGTTGTGCTTGCAGCATTTAATATGATTCCAATTCCACCGCTTGATGGTGGAAGAGTACTTGTAGGCATTTTGCCATATAAACAGGCAGTTTCTTTCAGTAAAATAGAACCTTTTGGTTTTTTAATTGTGCTTGTATTAATTGCGACTGGATTGGCTAATTATTTTGTAATGCCTCTGGTTCATCTATTTTCGCAATTTCTTCAATTATTTTAATTATCATAGAGGTGAAAAATGTCAAAAGAAATTGTTTTAAGTGGAATGCAATCAAGCGGAAGACTTCATCTTGGGAACCTGATAGGTGCTTTAAGCAACTGGGTAAAGCTTCAGGATAAATATGATTGTTATTACTTTGTAGCGGACTGGCATTCACTTACAACAGGTTATGCCGATACTTCATTTATTAAGGATTCGACAAAAGACCTGCTTATTAATTTTCTCGCTGCTGGATTGGACCCGGATAAATGCACCATATTTATTCAGTCACGAATAATAGAACATGCTGAGTTGCATCTTTTGCTTTCAATGATTACGCCACTCGGCTGGCTTGAAAGAGTGCCCACTTACAAAGAAAAACAGAATGAATTAAAGGACAAAGATCTAAATACTTATGGTTTTTTAGGTTATCCTTTACTGCAGACAGCAGATATAATAATATACCGCGCCAAATATGTGCCTGTTGGAATAGATCAGGTTCCACATCTTGAAATTAGCAGAGAAATCGCCCGTCGCTTCAATTTCCTGTATAAAGAAATATTTCCGGAGCCAGAGGCTTTGTTGACAGAATTTCCGAAAGTTGTTGGTGTAGATGGAAGAAAAATGTCAAAAAGTTATGATAATGCAATTTATTTGTCAGATGATCCAAAAACAGTAGAACATAAAATAAAGACAATGGTTACAGACCCTGCAAGGGTTAAAAAAACAGACCCTGGAAATCCCGAACTTTCTCCTGTTTATCAATTACATAAAATATTCTCATCAAAAGAAGAACAGGAAGAAGTTGCTGTAGGCTGCCGAACCGCAAGCATAGGCTGCATTGATTGCAAAAAAATCCTTATAAAGAATGTTTTCAAAGTTATGGAGCCAATCTGGATTAGAAGAAACAAGCTCTTAAACAATCCTGAACTGCTTTATAGTGTTGTTGAAAAAGGAAATGAAAGAGCCAGGAAAACCGCAAACGAAACAATGAAACTCGTACGTGAAGCAATGGGATTATTCTAATTTCATATGCAGAAAGAAGAAGCAAAAAATCTTCTCAAAAAAATGGAAACAGGTTATTCACTGCCTGCTCTGTCTGTTATTGCCACAAAGCTCATTGAGATAGCAAGCAATGAAAATGCTTCAATAAAAGAACTTGCAGAATTAATTGAAAAAGATCCCGCGCTTACTGTAAGGCTCATCAGCACTGCAAATTCAGCTTTTTTTAGAACATCGGAATTAGTTACTTCAATAGAGCAGGCTATATTCAGGATTGGATTCAAGCGCTTAAGAATAATGGCGCTTACTCTTTCATTGCGTGACACATTCCCGATGGGCAAACGCGGGAAAATGGATTATGAACATTTCTGGAAAGTTTCTTTGTATAGAGCTTTACTTTGCAGGTCGCTTGCCGCACATTTTAAAAATTGCAATCCTGAAGAAGCTTTTATCGCAGGACTCACACAGGAAATAGGTTTTTTAGTTTTTTATGATCTTATCATGTCCGGGGATGACGAAATTGCAGAACATGGTCTATTTCCTATTGAAGATTTACTTTCAATAGAAACTGACAAATATGGAATAAATCATAGAGAGGTTGGCGAAATTGCTTTAAGGTACTGGAAATTCCCGGAAGAGATAGTTAAATGTCAGAATGTTTTAGAAGAAAAAAAACCTTCTCCTCTCTGTTTGAATTGTGAAATTGCTTTGTTGTTATCTTCTATAATTTTTCAAAGTTCTATAGAATTAAACGAGATATTGGATAAAATAACAAATGTTTACAAAATAAACAGTGAACTGACAAGTGAAATCTTGTCAGCAGTATTCAATCAAGTTGAGGACACTGCAAGAGCTTTCAAACTTGAGGTAAATAAAGATAGAGACATTATTGGAATTATGGAAAATGCCAATAAAATTCTTGGGAAACTTTCTTCGGATTTAGAGTCCTATCATAATTCTAAACCAGAATATGTTCTGCCTTCTTTCAAAAGTCTTCAAAATCTTTCTAAAACATCAGCTGTCGACCACACCATTCAGGCAGTTGCCCATGAAATCAGGAATCCTCTTGTATCAGTTGGAGGATTTGTGAAAAAATTATCAAAAGTTATAGATACATCTTCTAAAGAATGGGAATATGTGCAAATCATACTTGAAGAAACAAGAAAAATTGAACAGGTTATCGCACGTTTCTCAGAAGGAAAATTAAATAATAATTCATAAAGAGATGTTCTTAAAGGAGTAAATATGAATTATAAAAACTTATCGGAAATGGTACAATCTTCTTCATTATTAAGTCAGGTTGTTGGTGCAGAAAAACTTTTCCTTTCTGGCAGAAGAAAAAGGGGTGAAGATCTTGAAAGTGCTGTAAGATTTTTTCTTGAGTTTCTACACGGTTTCGAAAGCTTTGAATTCGAAGGTCCATGCGTTACAATTTTTGGTTCCGCAAGATTTCAGGAAAGACACCGCTATTATGAACTCGCCCGCGAACTTGGACGTGCTCTTGCAATGTCAGGATATGC
>JACAFE010000023.1 GCA_013388435.1 Nitrospirota bacterium
ACTGAGGCTGAAGTCGAAGCGTAAGCCTCAGAGATAAAATAGGTAACTACATTAAAATATAAAATAGAGCCAAGTTCTTATACAAAGGTAGTTTATTTTGTTTTATAAATTGAGTTATTGTCAGTAAACAACCCCCCTTAATCCCCCTTAACAAAGGGGGAACTTAGCGAAGAGCAAAAAAAGGCTGAAGGCGAATAGCGTTTGTTGCGTTTATAGCGTTTTTTGGGTTAAACATTTTTTTAAGCATAGGAATTATATTAGCTTGCGCTTAGTAAGTAAAATAGAGTAATCTTTTATAAAGGAATTAGGGTTATGCCAAAAACTTCAAAAGCCACTGTTCTCCTCGTTGAGGATGATAAAATTCAAGCTGCGGCAACAAAAGATTTCCTCGAAAGTGCCGGGTACAAAGTACTTTATGTGCGGGATGGGAAATCAGCCATTAAAATGGCTAAAACCCAGAATATTGATATAATCCTTCTTGATCTTATTCTTCCTGACATAGACGGAAATGAAGTTACACGCTGGCTTAAAACAAATGATGATACAAAAGGAATTCCAATAATTGTTCTTACAGTAAAAGGTTCGACTCTGGAGAAAGTTACAGGACTCGAAGCCGGAGCCGATGATTATCTTCCCAAACCATACAGTGAAATAGAGCTTAATGCAAGAATATACGCATGTTTAAGGACAAAGGCTCTTCAGGATGCTTTGCGTAAAAAAAATCAGGAGCTTGAAGAAGTACTTTTAAGAGTTGAAAATCTCACAATAACTGATTCTCTTACAGAGTTATTCAACAGAAGATATTTTGAATCATCTCACGGGAAGGAATTTAAGAGGGCATTACGATATAGCTCACCACTTTCCTGTATGATTTTATATGTAGATAATTTTCTGGAAATCGCTGAAAATTACGGACATGAAAAAGCAAATAATATTCTAAAAACAATAGCAAGACTTTTGAAAAGCTGTGTTCGTGGAATAGACACCATAGCAAGATGGGGAGAGCAGGAATTTATTATGATGCTTCCAGAAACACCAAAGGAAGATACAGCACAGGTTGCTGCAAGAATATTACAGATAATTTCAAATTATGAATTCCCGGATTTACAGGAAAAGGTTACCGTAAGCATAGGGATTGCCGGTCTTCCCGATCCATCAATTGAAACTTCGGAAAAACTAATAAATGAAGCAGAACTTGCACTTTACGAAGCAAAAACAAAAGGCGGAAATCGAATAGAATTTGCTTAGATAAACTATTCAATACTATTTTTTACAGTAAGTCCTCGTTCTTTTAATATCCTGGTCATGGGTCTTCCGAAGAGAAAAAACTCATAGTCCCTGCTTACCTTAAGTTCTTCAAAAGTAAATTTTCGAATAGAGAGGTCTTTCTGTAAAATACTGGTAAGTCTTTTTAATACCTGTTCTCTTTCATCTATATTAATTGATGATAAAAGCTTTTCTGTCTCATATCCAGGGCAGTCACGTTCATGTGAATCTATAATCTCAATAACAGGGTCATTCGGATTTATAATATCCTTTCTTTTTAATGTATTTTTACCAATTATTTTAATAATATCCGATGTATCCCAGCATCTTAAAAGTCTGCATTCAATTGGTCTATTTTCATAAATTAAACACGAAGTTGAAGTTTCGTTAAAAAAATAGCATGAAACTCCGTCACCAGAATTCTTAATTTTAATCAACTCAACTTTAAGATTTTCAAATTTTTCTTTTACAGGATCGAATACTTTTTCACCTTTTCTTAATGTCATGAGATGCTGATAACTGATATGACCTTTTAGAAGAATTTGTTTGTCTTCATGGTGGAGGACAGGACCGCCTTTTCTACAGCATGTGCCACAGCGTATACATTTAGAAATATCAAGAGATATTGTGCGAAGCATTATTTTATTTAGAAAAACTATTTGTTTTCAAGAACTATCTTGTGTTTTAATAATGAAATTTCTTTAATCTTTCCAATGAAAACTTTCTGCTCTCCAAAAAGATTTTTCAGGTATATTTTGCCCTCTTCAGGCACCATAATATCAACACTCTCAAGGTATAGTTCTTCTTTGCCATCTTTATAAATATAGGCATTGGCTTCACACATCAGACTTCTCCTTTCCTGTCTCCTGCCTTATAATATCTATAATTTTCTCTATCATATGGGGCAATGGTTCTTTCTCCAGCCCAACGAATTCTATCCCTTCCTGATTCAATGGAAGTAAAATCTTTCTAACATTTGCTGCAACAATTGTTTCTGCAATTTTTGGTGTAAGTTCTCCAAGCATTGCGTTAGGGAGCACAATGCTTAAAGTGCCTATAATCAAATCAACCCTATTACTATTCCATATAATTGCATTCTCACCTGTCGCGCCTTTATTTGCCCTTGATTTCATCATAGCGGCTGTTGCAGATGCATTAGTACCAAGCGCGAGAATTTCTATTTCATCACCGAATTCATCCCTGAGCCTTTTTACTATAAGGCTGCCTATTCCGCCACCCTGTCCATCAATAATTGCTATCCTGACCACATGTTAAGTATAAAAATAACAATTCCTGAATGTCAATTAACCCGAAAAATGCAACTGAAATAATACAGATAAAGCTAAAATATTTATTTTTCGATAACAACCCCTTTTTCCCCCTTTTGTCAAGGGGGATTAAGGGGGGTTGTTTACTGACAATAACTCAATTTATAAAACAAAATATACTACCTTAGTATAAGAACTTGGCTTTATCATATATTTTGATGTAATTACCTATTTTATCTCTGAGGCTTACGCTTCGACTTCAGCCTCAGTATAAAAAGACCCGTGATTTTGTTTCATAAATTGAACCATTGCCATTTTATCATGTTATTAGTTTTTTGCCGGTAACCATAAGCTATTCGTTCTTCGCTAAGTTCCCCCTTTGTTAAGGGGGATTAAGGGGGTTGTTTATTATTCCTTTGTTGTTTTTTATACTTCAGCCTTCAGCCTAAAGCCTTCAGCCTCTCAATATCTGCATTTTTATAGGTGCATTTTTGAGTTAAACCAGAAAATTTAAAAACTGCTAAAGTTTTTTTTATGGAATTCCGATAATCAAAATATCAAATTGAGCATTATAAGAAATTCAGAAAAAGAAAGGAGGTTATTATGGCTGCTGTAGAAACTAAAAATGATATTCTTCAGTTAGTATCCTTCAAATTAGGCAATGAGGAGTACGCTGTGGATATCCTTAAAGTCCAGGAAATCAACAGGATGGTTGAAATTACAACAATTCCAAATGCTCCTTCATACGTTGAAGGTGTAATTAATCTTCGAGGAAAAGTTATTCCTGTTATAAATCTGAGAAAGAAATTCGGCTTTGAAAGTAAGGATATGGATGCTCATTCACGTATCATTGTAGTAGATGTTGGGAACACTATTGGTCTGATAGTTGACTCTGTTTCAGAAGTTTTACGGCTGTCTTCTGATACTGTCGAGCCTCCTCCTCGGATGACAGGAAACGGCAGCGCTGACTATATACTCGGTATTGGAAAACTTGAGGATAGATTGCTTATTCTACTTGACATAGAAAGTCTTCTTAAAGATGGAAAAGATCAGGGTTATTTGATAGAACAGGTTCAAAATTAACCTATATAGAAGAAAGGATGAAATATGTTTAAAAATATGACTATAAAAATGAGGTTAATATCAGGATTTGGTATTTTAACTGCACTTACTCTAATAATATCATTAGTTTCTATTTTCAGCCTTTATTATATTAAAAATGATGTTGACTCAATGGTTAATGACAGATGGCCAGAAAGTGTTGCTGCAAATAATGTAGTTGATGGTATAAATGTTGTTGCCAGGGCTCTAAGAAATGCGATAATTGCTAATAATAATGATCTGATGCAGAAAGAACTTGAAAGAGTTGAAAAAGCAAGGTCAGAAGTTACTGAAGAACTTGAAAAGCTTAATAAGCATGCTGAAACTGAAAAACAAAAAGAAATGTTAAAGAAAATAACTGATTCAAGAGCAGCTTATATAGAAGTTCTAAAAAACATTATATCTTTGATAAAAGAAGGCAAAAAAAATGAAGCAGGTTCAGCCCTTATGTCAAAACTTCGTCCACTTCAGGAAGAATATGTTACAAATGTTGAAGATTATATTGTTTATCAAGGAAAACTCGTTGAAGAAGCAGGCAAAGGAGCATTTTCTGGTATAAACAAATCAATAACCATTACTATTGCACTTTTCTGTATTGTAGCGCTTCTTGCAGGAAGTGT
Organism: Nitrospirota bacterium; assembly: GCA_013388435.1. Lineage (GTDB taxonomy): Bacteria > Nitrospirota > Thermodesulfovibrionia > Thermodesulfovibrionales > SM23-35 > DYFC01. Next base: position 4,256 of record JACAFE010000023.1, read on the forward strand.
AGCAATCTGGATTTTGCGCAGTATAACTGTACCGCTTAATAAAGCAGTAGAAGTCGCAAATAAAGTGGCTGAAGGTGATTTATCTGTAAATATTGAAACGCAAAGCACAAACGAAATAGGAAAGCTTTCATTAGCTGTAAAACATATGGTGGATAAACTCAAGGATTTAATAGCTAATATCAAATCAACTTCTGATAACCTTGCTTCTGCAAGCCAGGAGCTTTCTGCAAGCGCTGAACAGATGTCAAGAGGCTTAACAGAACAATCAGGAAGGTCATCACAGATTGCAACAGCAGCTAATGAGATGTCACAAACAATTGTAGATGTTGCAAAAAATTCTTCAAACATTGCCTCATCCGCAACAGAAACATTAAAAATAGCTGACGATGGAAAGGAGATTGTTGGAAAATCTGTTGATGAAGTTAAAGCAATCGCAGAAACAGTAAGCGAATCAGCGAAATTAATTTCATCTTTGGGAGAACGCTCAAAACAGATTGGTGAAATTGTGAATGTAATAAAAGACATTGCAGACCAGACAAATCTGCTGGCGCTTAATGCTGCGATTGAAGCAGCAAGGGCAGGAGAACAGGGAAGGGGTTTTGCTGTAGTTGCTGATGAAGTCAGAAAACTTGCTGAAAGAACTGCAAAAGCTACAGCAGAAATAGGAGAAATGATAGGCGCTATTCAAGTTGAAATGGATCAGGCTGTTAACTCAATGGAAGAAGGGACTAAAAGAGTTGAAACAGGTGTTCAGTTTTCTGCACAGGCTGGAGAAGCTTTAAGAAAAATTGTTAAAAGTGTAGGAGAATTGCAATCAATGGTACAGCAAATAGCAACCGCAACCGAGGAGATGTCAACAGCGTCTGAACAGATAAGTACTGATATTGAAACTATTGCTAATGTCTCAAAAGAAACAACAGTCAGCTCAGAACAGGTATCCGAGGCATCTTCAGACCTTGCAAGACTTGCAGGAAATCTTCAGGGACTTGTTGCTAAATATAAAGTATAAAGAATTTTAAAGTGACGGGTTCAGCAATGAACCTGACTCTGCAGGCCAGGCGTTGATTATATATCACACCTGGCCTGTCCATTTTCGGGTTAAGTGAACTTTTTAGCTTGATAAATACAATCTTTGCTTATGCTAAAGTTTTGATATAAATGGACGATATATATTACATAAGCAATTGAAAGCAGGTAGGATTGTATGAAAATTAATGACATATCTTTAAAATGGAAAACAACTATACCAATAATTTTCGCAATATTTTTTGGTGTATTATCTACTGTAATTATTACAGGATATTCAACTAAACAGATTGTCATGAAAGAAGTTCAAAACTCAACATTGTCTGGATTAAGGGATTCTATATTTGGCAGTTTGGTATCAATGATGAATAACAGCAAATATCAGGAAAACAAGGCAATTTATATTGAACAAATGAAGAAAATAGGGGATATAAGAGTCGTAAGGTCAGATGCTTTAAATAAAACAAAAACGAACTTAACTGGCAGTTCATCTTATACGGAAACTGAGAAAGAAGTGTTGACTTCAGGAAATCAAAAAATAATTTTGTCAGGCGATCATATGCAGTCAATCTATCCTATAGTTGCAAAAACCAATTGCATATCATGCCATGCAGTAAAAGAAGGAACAGTTCTTGGCGCTATAAGTATTTCAGTGCCGCTTACTGAGTCATTCAACCGCATTAAATGGCTTCAGCTGTTATACGCTGGATTAGGATTGATGGGAATATTGGGAGCAATAGTAATGGTTTTTTTAATTTTTAGAATTACCATGCATAAACCTTTAATGAAATTAACCAATTCAATTGAAATTGTTGCTGCTGGAGATCTTAGAGTAAATATAGAACAAAAAAGTATGGATGAGATTGGTATTCTATCCTCTAATATGAATAAAATGCTCCAATTTATAACAGGAGTTATAGATAAGGTGCTTTTATCAGCCAATAATGTTGTTTTTGCAGTTGATGTATTAAGATCAAGAGCAGAAAAAGCAGCAGATGGAGCTAAAGCACAGGCAAATCAGATTGATCAGATTGCAACTGCTGCTGAAGAAATGAGCCAGACTATAACAGATATAGCTAAAAACGCTTCTGTTGCTTCAGAAACATCATCAGATGCAATGAAAATTGCAGAAGAAGGAAAACAGGTTGCTGATGGAGCTGTTAGCACTGTAAATAACGTTTATAATTCAACATTGGAACTTGCCGGAATGGTTGAGAAGCTTAATCAGAGAGTGAACGAAATAGGAGGCATTGTTACAGTAATAAAAGACATTGCAGACCAGACAAATCTGCTGGCATTAAATGCTGCGATTGAAGCCGCAAGGGCAGGAGAACAGGGAAGGGGTTTTGCTGTAGTTGCTGATGAAGTCAGAAAACTCGCAGAAAAAACAATTAAAGCAACAGTAGAGATATCAGAAAAAATCAATGCGGTACAGCAGGAATCGCAACAGACTATGAAATCCATGGACATAGCTTCAAGCCAGGTAACCCGAGCAACAGAGTATATTAAAGAGGTTGGAGGTTCTTTAAAACGTATTGTGGAATATGTTGAAAAAGTTCGCGACCAGATAATGCAAATAGCAACTGCTGTTGACGAGCAATCTGCAACTTCAGAAGAAGTGGCAAGAAATGTTGAAAGCACATCAGTAATTACAAAAGAAATAGAAAAGGTTTCTTCAGATGTTATGAATGAAGTTTTCGCAATGATGAAGGTAGCTGAGGAATTAAGAAATTCAACAATAGGGTTTAGAACAAAAGGCAAGGAACAAATGGCTTTTGACCTTGCGAAAACAGAGCATAAAGTTCTTATAGGAAAGGTTGCCTCGTGTATTAAAGCAGGGGTTCAGCTTGACCCTTCTCAAATTATTGACCAGCATACCTGCAGATTTGGACATTGGTATGAGAAAGAAGGTGCTCAAAAATACGGACATCTTCCAAGTATGAAAGCAGTCATAGCACCTCATGAAAGATTTCATAAACTTGCTAAAGAAGCGGTTTCAGTATTTAACTCAACAAGAAATGGAAATTCTTTAAGAATTTATCAGGAACTTGAGGAGCTTATCACTGAACTTGACGGTTGTTTTGAAAATTTAAAAAAGGATATAAATTCATAAGAAGAGCGACCCTGAACAAATTAGGTTTTTATGAATGCTGATAAAGTAATAGAGTATATAAAAAGCATGAATGATCTTTCAACAATTCCATCTTTGATGGCAAAGATTGTGAGAGTTCTCAATGATACCGAGTCTGAAGGCAGGGAATTATTAAAGCTTATTTCGCATGATCATTCACTTGCTGAGAAAGTGGTTAGAGTTGCAAATTCTTCTTTTTTCGGCCATTCAGGGGAAGTTAGAGACATTAATCAGGCGATTATGCTTTTAGGATATGACAGAATTAAATCTATTTCTCTTGGGATGACTGTTCTTGAGATATTTCCAGCCAATAAGTCCTACAACCTGCTTAATTTATGGAGTCATAGTTATGAAATAGCTTTGTTTTCGCAGGCTTTTTCTGAGTTGATTTGTATGACATGTCCAAGAGAATGTTTTCTTGTGGGATTATTGCATGATATAGGAAGAATAATTTTTTTAAAAATGGACAAACAAAAATTTCTTGATATTGACCCAAAGCAAATGGTTTCTACTAAAGAAGTAGAATTTTTTGGGTGTACTCATGCAGACGCAGGAGCTTGGTTTGCTGAAATGAACAATATGCCTGCTGAGATTGTCTCTGCTATAAAATTTCATCACGAACCATCAAAAGCAAAAGAATACAAAGATATAGTTTCAATCATTTCTCTTGCAGAAGCTATTTCACATAGATATAGCAGAAATAAGGCAAATGACGGAATCTGGAAAGAAGAACATGATATTTTAATGATGGAATACGAGTTAACAGACGATGATATTTTGTTTGTTGGCGATAGGTATTGTGCTGCAAGACCTGATATAGAGAATTTTTTCTCAGCAAGTTAACCTTAAACCCAGGAAATGCAATATTGCCCATAGCGAAGAGCGAAAAGCGTTCATTGCGTTATAGCGTTATTGCGTTATAGCGTTATAGCGTTTATTGCGTTTGTCAAATTTAATGCTTCGCATTGGAAGTGAGACCCGCTTTGCGGGTCTGGAATTGAGTGCCGAAAAACGGCACTGGAAGTTAGTCGCTCTGGCGACTGGAATTTATTAAACTGTTTATTA
>JACAFE010000079.1 GCA_013388435.1 Nitrospirota bacterium
AATGTAATTTAAATAATGGAGATGTTAGAGAAAATTTATTTTTTATACAACCCCCTTTATCCCCCTTTTTTAAGGGGGAATTTCAGGGAGAGACCCTTTTCCAAGGGGCTATAAAAACAAAAAATAGTTTTATAAATTCCAGTCGCCACAGCGACTAACTTCCAGTGCCGTTTTTCGGCACTCAATTCCAGACCCGCAAAGCGGGTCTCACTTCCAATGCGAAGCATTAAATTTGTTAAACGCAATAAACGCAACAAACGCTATTCGCTCTTTGCCTTCAGCATTTTTTATTAACTATGAGCAATATCAGTATTATTAGGGATTAAAAGAAGAATGTTTTTTTGCTAAATAATGTAGAAATATTTGATAATATAAACATTATAATTTTACCCGGTTAAATTAAGAATAAAGCTATTAAGGAAGGTTTAAATGAAAAACAAATATGAAAACGTTCCGCATTTGGGTGATAAACATAGAGAGAATATTAATGAAAAGGCTGATGTACAGTCAATTAAGCAGGCAATTCTTAATAACCTTTTCTATAATCTTGCAAGGCTTCCTCATTCAGCCACTGTTAATGACTGGTATCTTGCTATCTCTTATACAATCAGGGACATGATGATTAAAAAATGGGTTAATTCTGTTCAGGAAATTACTGAAGATATAAAGGTTGTTGCTTTTTTGTCCGATGAATTTCTCTCAGGCCCTCAACTCGAAATGAACATCATAAATCTTGATGTTTATTCTGAAGTGTCTCAAGCTGTTCAGGAATTAGGACTCAATCTGAATGAAATTAAAACGGCAGAAAACGAGCCGGGGCTTGGATATGGGAGAGCTGGAAGTTTTGCAGCTTCCTCTCTTGATTCACTTACTACACTCGGGATTCCTGCTATAGGATACGGAATCAGATATGAATTCGGACAATTTAAACAGGATTTTCAGGATGGATGGCAGATTGAAAAAACAGACAAATGGCTTAGTTCTGGAAATCCATGGGAAATTTTAAGAGGCGATATTTCTTATACAGTAAATCTCGGTGGTACTACACAATCATACTATGATGAACATAATAATTTTAAAGTTAAGTGGACTCCGAAATTTGCTATAAAAGGAATTGCTTATGATATTCCTGTTACAGGTTACAAAACCAATAAAATAAATCTTGTTCGTCTCTGGAAGACAGAAGCTATTGAGTCTTTTGATTATGATGCATTTAACATGGGAGATTACCTCAGCCGTTTAAATGAAAAAATTGCCTCTGAATCAATAGGAAAGATTCTTTATCCTGATGATGAGCCATATCTTGGAAAACACCTCAGACTATCCCAGCAGTACTTTTTTGTTTCATGTGCTCTTCAGGATTTAATACGTCTTCATCTTTTAAGATGGAAAAATATACATTCATTTTCTGATTCCTTTGCAATTCAATTAAATAGCGCAAATCCAGCTATCGCAGTTGCAGAATTGATGAGACTCTTGATTGACGAGCATCAGGTTGATTGGGATAGAGCATGGTATATTACTCAGAATAGTTTCTCATATACCAATTATGCTGTTGTTCAAGAAGCTCTTAAAAAATGGCCTCTGCCCATATTTGCAAGCATTCTTCCAAGACATATTGAAATCATATACGAAATAAACAAAAGATTTTTAGACGAGATATGGCTGAAATATCCGAATAACAATGAAAAACTATCTCGCCTTTCCATAATTGATGAAAATGACCAGAAATATGTAAGAATGGCGCATCTCGCTTCACTCGGCAGTCATATTATTAATGGCATCTCGGAACGTCATACTGAATTACTTAAGGAAAACCTTATTCCTGATATTTTCGAACTCTATCCCGAGAGGTTTCGCAACATTACAGGTGGTGTGTCACACAGGAGATGGCTGCTGTTGAGCAATCCCGAACTTGCCGAGCTTATTTCCGGGACAATTGGGGATAAATGGATAAAAAGTTTTAACGGGATAAAACAACTTGAAGCCTTCTCAAATGACCCGGGGCTTATCAAAAAATGGCAGGAAGTAAAATTTAAGAATAAGAATAAACTTGCTGACTTTATTAAACGATACAATGGTGATTCAATTGATACTTCAGCAATTTTTGATGTACAGGCAGGCAGGATACATGAGCAAAAAAGACAGCATCTGAATTTATTGCATATAATAACTCTATTCAATCGCGTAAAAAAAGAGCCTTCATTAAATATAAATCCGCGAGTTTTTATATTCAGCGGAAAAGCAGCACCCGGATATTTCATCGCAAATCTTATTGTTAAACTTATTAATTCTGTTGCTGAAATAATCAACAAGGACCCTGATGTTGCCGGTAGAATTAAAGTTATTTTCTTGCCGGATTTTAATGTAGAAAAAGCACAGATAATTTTTCCTGCGACTGATATTGCAGAGCAGATCTCAACCGCAGGCAAGGAATCTTTTTCTTCGAGTCATATTAAATTTTTAATGAATGGAGCGCTTTCTATTTGCACTATTAATGGCGGGATAGATGAAATTTGCAGGGAAATCGGAGATGATAATTACTTCAGGTTCGGGTTAAGTCCGCAACAGATAAGTGAAAAGAAAACCAATGGATATAATCCAATGGAATATTATAATTCTAATTCTGAACTCAAAGACGCAATAAATCTAATAAGTTCAGGATTCTTCCACAAAAAAGACCCGGCACTTTTTAAACCATTAATTGACTCCTTGTTATGTAGAGATGAGCAGATGGTGCTTGCGGATTATCAATCATATATTGAATGTCAGACAAATGCTGAGAAACTATTCAGGGATAAAAAAACATGGACAAAAAGGTCAATATTGACAGTGGCTGGAATGGGTTATTTTTCATCCGACCGAATGATTTCAGAATACAATAATCTAATCTGGTACGCATCAACTTCCTAATAGAATTTGCATTATTTCAATCTCATTTTTTTGATTTATAATGAGGTGGGGGAGGGGCCTTTTAGGGGGAAAGGCCCCTCTCTGGAGGGAAATTATGCTTCCTGTTGGGGTTGGGGAGATTTTCGCAAAAATGTGGGGACATCTATATGATCGTCATACGACATTATGTCAGACGTTTTTAAATCAATACCATATTTTGTTTTGAGATCCTTGGATAAAACTCTTTCAGAACCTCTTAAACTAACAGTCTGTTTTACATGCTGAGGCGCGGGGCTCCATTTCTTAACCTGAGGCAGTTCAACTTTTTCTTTTTGGTCATTGAATCCTGTCGCTATAACTGTTACCCTTACTTCATCTGTAATATCAGGATCAATAACCGCACCAAATATTAAGTGGACTTCTTCATGTGCAGAATCATAAATGTAAGAAACAGCATCCTGTACATCATTAAGAGCGAGTTCCATCCCTCCTGTTATATTAACCAGAATTCCTTTTGCGCCTTCGATTGAAGATTCTTCAAGCAATGGATTTAATATAGCTTTTTTAGCTGCATCGAGTGCTCCTGTGTCACCTCTTCCTACACCTGTTCCCATTACTCCTCTGCCCTGATTCTGAATGATAGTTTTCACATCCGCAAAGTCCACATTGATTAGACCCGGGATAAGAATAATATCAGAAATTCCCTGTACTGCTTGTTTTAAAACATCGTTTGCTACAGCAAATGATTTAAGCAGCGGAGTCCCCTTTTCTACTACGAGCCCTATTTTATCGTTTGGTATTACTATTAACGTATCAACATATTTTCGAAGTTCCTTGATGCCTTCTTCTGCGTTGTTATATCTGATTTTACCCTCATAGAAAAATGGTCTGGTAATTACTGCAATAGTAATTGCGCCAAGATCTCTTGCGATGCTTGCAATAACAGGACCTGCTCCTGTTCCTGTGCCGCCTCCCATTCCAGCAGTAATGAAGACCATGTCAGAACCTTCGAGATATTCTGCAATCAGACTGCTGTCTTCAAGAGCAGCTTCCCTTCCAATCTGGGGATTTGAGCCTGCGCCGAGACCTCTTGTAAGGTTTGCTCCAATCTGAACTTTTAATGGAGCAAGAGAGGTTTCAAGAGCCTGCATATCAGTGTTTACAGCTATAAATTCAACTCCATGCAGGTTGCCTGCTATCATGTTGTTAATAGCATTGCCCCCTGCTCCTCCAACACCTACTACTTTAATTTTTGCTGCCTGTCCTTTTGTTTCTTCAATCTCAAAGATCATCTCTTCCCTCCTTCTTTAATTTTTATTTTCATCTGAAAATTCCTTTGACCCATTCTTTCATCTTTCCGAATATTCCTGTAAATGTTGCAGGATATATTTCCATCTCTCTTTCAACATTGTAGCCATATAGAACCAGCCCTATTCCTGTTGAATACATAGGATTGCCGGTAATTTCTTTTTGACCATAAATTTTTGACGGCATTCCTATTCTTACAGGAAGCTTGAATATATCCGCTGCAAGCACATCAATGCCTGAAAGCAAAGAACCTCCTCCTGTCAGAACAACTCCTGATGAAGCTATCTCATATCCTGAACATGCTTTTAATTCATTGTTTATAATGTCTATCAATTCTTCTGTACGTGGATAAATAATTTCACATAGTTGTAATCTTGGTATCATGACAATTTCACCAGAACGCAAAATCTTTATTTCTTCGTATTCATCAATTGCTGTTAAAACAGCATGACCGTATTTTTTCTTTATTTTTTCTGCTTCGTTAATTGATATTCCGAGTCCTACAGCTATATCGTTTGTAAAATGATTTCCTCCAACAGCAAGAACCGATGTATGCCTGAGCCATCCATCCCTGTAAAGTATTACATCTGTAGTGCCTCCACCTATATCCACAACAGCAACTCCGAGTTCTTTTTCTTCTTCGGTCAATATAGCTTCGGCTGAAGCAAGCGGCTCAAAAACAATATCTATTACTTCGAGACCTGCTTTTTCGCAGCATTTAAGTAAGTTCTGCACAGATGTAATTGCGCCTGTAAGAATATATACTTTTGCCTCAAGTCTTGTGCCAATCATCCCAACAGGGTCTTTTATACCGTTCAATCCATCAATACTGTATCCGGTTGGAATTACATGTAAGACTTCTCTATCAAGTGGAACATATACAGCTTTTGCTGAATCTATAACTCTTTCAACATCATCATTTGTGACTTCTTTGCCGCGCACACCCGAAACGCCAATGCTGTTAATACCCTTAATATGACCTCCTGATATGCCGACATAGACAGAGTTTATTTCAACTCCTGAAACACTTTCCGCGGTCTCTACTGCTTTGCGAATAGAGTTAACAGTTGCCTCGATATTTACAACAACTCCTTTTCTGAGTCCTGTTGATGGTGATGAGCTAACACCGAGTATTTCGATCTTATTATTTATTACTTCACCAACAACAACGCAAATTTTTGTTGTTCCGACATCAAGTCCAACAATTATGTTTCCATGTGTAGTGCCGCCAGCCATTATTTAATCACCTTTTCAATTACAGGTTTTACAAAAGCTCTCCCTGAAAATCTGAGGTCAATATAATCAACATGTATGCCCATATTTTTAATGTCTTCTTCGAGTTTGAGTAACTTGTCAAGTTTTTCTTCATATTGTCCTTCCCCTATTTTTACTTCAAGTCCGTCAATAACTGCTGTTATTTCATGAGGCTTATATGCTTTAATCTCGATGTGTTCTCTTTGCGTGGACAGGCCTTTTCGATTCATTGCATTCGCAAGATTAATAGCTTCTTTGAGTCCCTGCTTATCCCTGAATGGATCCCCGGTTATCACTGGAAGAAAAGGAACAGATTTGTCTCTGATCTCTTCAAGAAGATTCCCCTGATCATCTATAAGAAAAAGATGTTCATTCATCTCGAGAAGAGCAAAAGGCTCTGCTTCTTTTATTGTTATTAATAGGGTGCTGGGAAATATTTTTTTGATATTCACTGATTTTATCCATGGGGATTTCAACATCCTTTTGCAAATATCTTCGTTTGAGAATGAAAGAAGACTCTCTCCTTTTTTAATGCATGAAAATGCTTTTAGTTCGTCATCAGTAAGATGTCTGTTTCCTGAAAAAAGGAAGTGTTTCACAGGAAATACAAATTTAAAAGGATTTGAATAAATTAAAAGATATAAAGAAACGGCAGCCAATATTATCAATATCATAGAAATTGCGTTTCTTAATATTATTAAAATATTCCTGTGTTTCCTGAATCTATTAATCTTCATCTTCGATACTCTTCAAAATTTCTTCGACTAATTCTTGAAAATTCATTCCTGCTTGCATAGCTATTTTTGGAAGCAGGCTTGTTTCTGTCATTCCGGGTATTGTATTAACTTCAAGAACAAATGGATTGCCTTTGTTGTCTATTCTTAAATCAACTCTTGTGGCTCCTCTGCAGCCGAGTGCAAGGTGTGCTTTCAGGGCTTCTTCTGCAGCTCTTTCATAAACAGACTGTTCAAGTTCAGGAGGAAGTATATACTGGGTAAGCCCTGATGTATATTTTGCTTCATAGCTGTAAAACTCGAGAGATGGTCTGACTTCTACCCCGCCAAGAATTTTATTTTTTAAAATGCCTATTTGAACTTCCTTGCCTTCTATATATTTTTCGACAATCACCCTGTTGCCGAAAGAAAATGCATTTTCAAGAGCAGCACCGAGTTTTTCTTTCTCTTTTAAGATAGTAACCCCTATACTTGAGCCTTCTGTCGCTGGTTTAACAACCCATGGCATTCCAAAAGGCACATCATATTTAAGAGCAGGTTTTTTTATGACCACAAATTCAGGCACCTGTACCTTAAAATTCATGAAAATCTGTTTTGAGGCTTCCTTATCCATTGCAAGCGCTGATGCAAGCACTCCCGAACCTGTATAAGGAATTCCCATAACTTCAAGCATTCCCTGAACAGCTCCGTTCTCACCCCAGCCGCCATGTAGAACAGGGAATGCTATTTCAATGCCTTCTTTAATTAATAATGAACATAAATCCTTCTGAGCATCTATTAAGACTGCATTATATCCAATGGCTTTCAATGCATTAAAAACCGCTGCTCCACTTCTTAGAGATACTTCTCTTTCTGCTGAAACTCCTCCGAATAATACGCCTATTTTTTTATCCTTCAGCAATCTCATCTCTCCCGATTATTTTGATTTCTGGTTCAAGAATGATGCCTGTCTTTCTTTTTACCCTGTATAAAACAATTTCCATGAGTTTTAAGAAATCATCGGCTTTTGCCCTACCTTTGTTTATAAAAAAGTTTGCATGCAAATTACTGACTTCGACATCTCCAACCCTCAACCCTTTACACCCGGCTTCTTCTATTAATCGCCCTGCGTAAAGTCCCGGAGGATTTTTAAAGACACATCCTGCTGATGGCTCCCAGATAGGTTGTTTTTCTTTTTTAATTTTCAAAAAATCCCCGATTTTTTCGGCAATCTCTTTTTTGTCGCCTTTTTTCAATTTAATTTCAGCGCCGATAATTATATTCCCAGAACTTATGCCTGAGGTTCTGTATCCAAAATTCAAAGAATCAGGAGTAAATCTTTTTATCAATCCTGCTTCATTCATGATGTCTATTGAATAAAGAACATCTTTTATTTCAAGTCCAAAAGAGCCTGCATTTCCATATATCGCTCCTCCAATTGTGCCCGGAATTCCAGCAAGTTCCTCAATTCCTTTATAACCATTTTCTTTGCAATAATTAACAAAACGTTGCAATAAAACTCCGGAGCCGGCATAAATTATCACTGAATCACCATCTTCTTTTATCTTTGTTATATTCTTGAAAGACTTCAATGATATTACAGCTCCTTCAATCCCGTTATCTCTGACGAGAATATTTGTTCCGCCACCTAAGGCAAAGAAAGGAATTCCATTATTTTTTAGATTAATTAAAATCCCTATCAGTGAAGGGATATCGGCTGGCAATGCATATATATCCGCATTGCCCCCTATTCTTAAAGAAGTGTGACTGCTCATTGGTTCCATGAACTTAATTTCACCTTCAAAAAGGCTGCCGGAAAATATTTCCCTTAATTCAGGTTTAATCATTATCTAAAATCTTTCTTGTTCAATATATAAAGAATTTCCTCGCCTATTTTCCAGACATCACCAGCGCCGAGTGTAAGAAGAACATCTCCTTCTTTTAATTCCAATGAAATTTGTTCAGCTGCTTTCTGTCTGTTCTGTAAATAAAGAACTTTGTTTTTCCCTTTATTTTTTATTTTTTCAACAAGTCTCTGTGAATTTATTCCTTCAACAGGCTTTTCTCCTGCAGGATATATATCAAGCACAAAAAGCATATCCGCATCATCAAAAGACTCAGAAAATTCATCCAGTAGATCTTTTGTTCTTGAATAACGGTGAGGCTGAAACAACACAAAAAGACTGCCGGATTTTTTATTTGATGGCAAATTCTCGAAAATACCTTCCTTTATTGCTCTTAAGGTCGCTTTAATTTCAGCGGGATGATGTCCATAATCATCATAAATCATGATTCCGTTTTGTTCGCCTTTGAATTCAAGTCTTCTCTGTATTCCACTGAAATTTTCTAATGCGTTTCTGATTATGTCTACATCCATCTGTAAAGTTATACCACAACCTATTGCTGCAAGTCCGTTCAAGACATTATGAACACCAGGCAAGCGCATCTTAAATTCACCGAGATATTTATTTTTATGAAGTACATCAAAATTTACAGACATAAAACCTTTTTTAATATTTACTGCACGCAATTCAGCTTCTTCAGAAAAGCCATATGTCATATACTTTCTGTGTATAAGAGGTAATATTTCTTTTATATGCTGATTTTCAATACAAACTATTGATGTCCCATAAAACGGCACTTTATTTATAAATTCGAGAAAAGCCTTTTTCAGGGAATCCATATTCTTGAAAAAATCCATATGTTCCCTGTCAATATTTGTAACGACCCCTATGGTTGGCGAAAGCTTAAGAAAAGAGCCGTCACTTTCATCTGCTTCTGCTACAAGAAATTCACCTTTGCCCAATACAGCATTTTTGCCTGTAGCCTTAAGTCTTCCACCAATGACAACTGTTGGATCAAAATTTCCTTCTGTCAATAAAGTTGATATTAATGATGTTGTCGTTGTTTTTCCATGTGCTCCTGCAACAAGCACTGAGTATTTTAAACGGGCTAATTCAGCTAACATTTCTGCTCTCGGTATAACAGGGATCGATTTTTTTCTTGCTTCAACAACTTCTGGATTGTCATCTTTAACAGCAGATGAAATAACAAGAACATGTGCATCATCAACATTTTTTTTATCATGTCCTATGTAAATTTTTATTCCGAGAGTTTGAAGTCTTTTTGTCGTTTGAGACTCGTTCAAATCAGAACCGGTTACTTCATACCCGAGATTGCGAAGGAGTTCAGCTATACCAGACATTCCAATGCCGCCTATACCAACAAAATGTATTATTCTGTATCGTTCAAACACTCTTAACCCCACTCCTTGATTTTTGAACTTTGAGTTTTGAATTCTTTATTAAGCTGATTGCTATATCAACAACTTTTTCTGATGCATCCGGCTTGCTGACTGAAATGCAGCTTTTTTTCATTTCATTCCTGAGATTTTCATTAAAATACAGGTCCTTTATTTCTCCGGCGAGTTTCTCTCCGCTGAGGTCTTTATCAGTTATCATTTTTGCTGCTCCTATTTCCTGCAGTTTCCTCGCATTCAGCTCCTGATGATTGCCGGCAGCATACGGGTAAGGAATTAATATCGAAGGTTTTCCCAGAGATGTAATCTCAGCGAGTGTTGTAGCGCCTGCCCGTGAAATTACAATATCCGATACAACATAAGCTTCTCCCATTTGATAAATAAATGGCGCTATAATTCCCTTAAACTTTGCATTTCTGTATGCATCTCTTATATATTCATAATCAGAGGAGCCTGTCTGATGAATAAACTGGATATCATCTTTGATGTCTTTTAGAAAATTGAATGCATCAATAATTGCAAGATTTATACTCCTTGCGCCTGAACTTCCGCCAAAAACTAAAATTGTAAAAAGATTTCTTTCAATCGAGAAAATCTTATATGCCGATTCAACACTTCCTTTAAATACCTGAAGTCTTACAGGATTGCCTGTAAGAAAGGTATTGCCTTTCGGAAAATGCGAAATGCTCTCCTGATATGTTATGCATATTGCATCAACAAATTTCCCAAGTTGTTTATTAGTAAATCCGGGCTTTAGATTCTGTTCAAGTATCATTGTAGGAAAAGACATAAGGTATGCGATCATCAGTATTACTCCCGATGCATATCCTCCGACTCCAATCACAATGTCCGGTTTTACAGAGGTCAATATATTGTATGAATCAAAGACCGCATAAACCATTTTAATTAAAGATTTAACCTTTCTTTTAATTGAAACTCCAACAAATCCTTCAGCTCTTAAAAACTTAATCGGGTATCCTTCTCTTGGCACAACCCTCGATTCTATCCCGTGCTCTGTGCCCACAAAAATAATTTCATTTGATTCATCCCTTTTTTTAAATTCTTCTGCAACTGCTATACCGGGGAACAAATGTCCTCCGGTTCCACCCCCGGCAATTATTATTCTCATCTTTCAAAAATTATCCTGTTGCCTTTATAATTTCTTTTAAAATTTCTTGACTCAACCTTTCTTTTTATTATCTTTTTCTTAATAATATTTTTATCTTCAGTTTCTTCATTTTCATCTTTCTTTGAAAGTCTTATAAGCATCCCGATCGCAGCCATATTAACGAGCAAGGAAGACCCGCCATAACTAATAAAAGGAAGCGGAAGTCCTTTTGTAGGAACCATTCCTGTAACAACAGCAAAATTTATCAAAGCCTGAAGAGCGATCATCAATGAAAGTCCTGTGACAAGGTAACCTATAAAAATATATTTTTTTGAAGCAGCAATCTTTATCCCTCTATAAAAAAGAATTATAAAAAGAATAATAACGAAAATCGCTCCAATAAGTCCGAATTCCTCTCCAATTATTGAAAATATAAAATCTGTATGAGATTCAGGCAGGTAAGATAATTTTTGTTTTGAACTCCCGAGCCCTACACCTGTTAACCCTCCGTTTCCCAGCGCAATAAAAGATTGAATAAGCTGGAAACCGGTTTTTTGAGGGTCTTCCCATGGGTTAATAAAAGAAGTTATTCTTCTGAACCTGTAAGGTTCCAGCGAAAGTTTTATTATCACAGGTATAGCCGCAAGAACAAGAATACCGATGTATCTTATTCTTGTCCCTGAGAGAAAAAGCATGGCGATCGTAAGGAATGTCAAACTCATTACAGCTCCAAAATCAGGCTGCAAGATTATTATTAACTGGAATATAAACATAACTCCTATTGGTTTTATAAAGGAGATAAAACTATCTGTTTTGTAATCAGGAGATGAAATATATTTTGCAAGAAATATGACCATTGCCATTTTCACGAGTTCTGATGGTTGAAATGTTGATGGCCAGAGTCTAATCCATCTTCTCGCGCCACCAGCTGATACTCCGATACCAGGCACAAAGACAAGTAAAAGAAGAATTAGAGAAATTATGAGCAAAGGTATTGCAAGTTTTTCGATTACAGAGGGTTTCAATCTATAAGCAATTGCCATAATAATAAAACCAACGACTATTGTGAAAAGATGCCTTTTGAAGAAGAAGAATTCAGTTGCTCCCTTTTTTATCAATACCGGAGTAAGAACAGACGTGGTGCTATAAATCATAAGGGCTCCAAACCCTGTGAGTATCAAAGTAATAATAAGCAGACATTTATCCTGTCTTTCCATTATTTGAGTCTCCTGACAATATCTTTGAATTGTCTCCCTCTGTCCTCAAAATCTCTGAACATATCAAAACTTGCGCATGCAGGTGATAGAAGAACAACATCTCCTTTTTTAGCTTCTCTTTGAGCAATTTCAATCGCGTCTTTAAGACTCGAAGCCGTGTAAGTATTAACAAGATCGCCAAGAGCTTTTTTAATTTTCACGGATGCTTCGCCAATTAATATCAGGGATTTTACTTTCTCTTTTACCAGTTCTCTCAGAGCAGTAAAATCTCCAGCCTTATCTCTTCCACCTGCTATTAAAATCACAGGAGATTCAAATCCTTCAAGTGACTTCATCACAGCTGCGACATTTGTGCCTTTCGAATCATTGATATAACTCACACCATTTATCTCTCTTACAAATTCAAGCCTGTGTTCCAATCCTTCAAATTCTTTCAATGAATCTATAATCGAATTTACAGGGCAACCTGCAAGGAGAGCCATGGCAGAAGCAGCCATGGCATTCTCCAGGTTATGTACTCCTTTAATTCTTATGTCATCAGCATTAATTAAAATAGAAGGATTTTTTTCTCCTGTAATATCAGGAATATTGCAGTAAATATATCCATCCTTTATATACATGCCTTTAACATCATGCTTTCTGCTGAAAAAATAAACCTGTGGTTTTATTGATTTTAATTCTGAATAGTACAATTTCCTTGTTTCATCGTCGTCATAATTAAGAACAAGATAATCTTCTTCTGTCTGATTCATGAATATCTTCGCTTTTGCATCTATATAATCTTTCATTGAATGGTATCTATCAAGATGGTCAGGGGTTATATTTAATAAGGAAGCTACTACTGGTTTAAATTTTTCGATTGCCTCGAGCTGAAAACTCGAGACTTCAACTACCACAAAATCAACTGTCTTTTTATCAGCCCGGACGCCGGCAGATTTTAATATTTCTTCTGTTAAAGCATTACCAATATTGCCTCCGAGCAGGGTTTTGAAACCACCTTTATTCATCATAAAATCAAGCAGGGATGTTGTTGTTGATTTTCCATTTGTGCCTGTTACAGCAAGAAATCCTTTATTGCAATTAATTATCCGCTCTTCTTCATTCAGTCCAGACACTGTTATTCTATAAGCTAATTCGAGTTCACCTATTACAGGCACGCCATTTGACCTTGCAAGAGATAAAGGGCTTATATCAAGAGGAACGCCGGGACTTACGACCACGAGATCAGCTTCCTTGAATAAATATTCAGGATGTGAACCTAATACAAGCTTAACTTTTTTATTTATATTCTGAATATAAGATTTTAATTCGTCCTCTCGTTTAATGTCAGTTACAGTTACATCAGCGCCCATTAAAGAAAGCAGGTTGGCTGCGCCTGCTCCGCTTCGAGCAAGTCCCACTATTGTGACTTTTTTCCCTTTAACTTTTTTCAACTCCTGTCCTTTTTGCAAATTTAAAAGATTTCTTGTTCTTTGTTTTTGATTTTGCGATTTTATATTTTTTAATTTTTCCCTTGGCGTATATCTTTTCTTTCGAGGATTTAATCTTTGATTTTTTGGCAAAAGAGATTTTCTTGCTGGATTTTTTTATTTTATGGATTCTTTTTGATGGTTTAACAATACTATAATCATCAATTTCTGTGTTTGTTACATAAAATACAGGATTTTCTCTATTATTCAGGACATCAAATCCTTTTGTTATGAGTAATTCTGTCTCTCTCCATAACTCTTCTCTGCTCGGACTTCCGAGAACAGCAACAACTATAGTATCGTTTTTTCTTTCAGCAGCACAAACAAAGCAATGCCTTGCTTTGTTTGTATATCCTGTTTTGCCTCCAACAAGATCATCTTCAGACCATAAGAGTCTATTTGTATTTCTTATTAATTTAGAGCTGCCATTAGTTGCAGAAACCTGAGTTACTCTCGTGCCGATAATCTCGCGAATTTTCGGGTATTTAAGGGCATAGCTCATAATTCTTGAAAGGTCATTAGCAGTTATATACTGACCGCTACCCGGGAGTCCTGTTGCGTTTATGAAAAACGTGTTTGAAGCCCCAATTGAAATAGCTTTCATATTCATAAGTTCTACGAATTTCTCTTCTGAGCCGGCAACCGCTTCTGCAAGAGCTACTGCTGCATCATTTGCAGAACCTATTAATGCTGCATTTAACAGCTCTTCAACTGTCATCCTATCACCTGCCCTGAACCCTGCTTTGTGGGGTGGAACACGGGCAGCATTTTTGCTTATTGTGACGACGTCATTCAGATTGGCTCTTTCAAGTGTTATTATTGCTGTCATGAGTTTTGTAGTGCTTGCAGGGGGACATCTAAGATCAGGATTTTTGGCGTATAATAGCCTGCCTGTTGACGCATCCATTACAACTACTGCCCTTGAAAGTATCTCCTGAGAGTAAGAAAATACAGGCAGAAGAAAAACAAATACAAAGAAAATTACTAAAGATAACATCTTATTTTTAAATGAATATATTATTTTTTTTCTGCCAGAAATCCACGAATTTTTAAGCATAATTGTCACCTCACTTTTAAAGTTGCCAGACTCAATAAAGCAAGAACTATTCCAATAATCCAGAATCTAACAATAACCTTTGGTTCTGGCCAGCCTTTTAATTCAAAATGATGATGTATTGGAGCCATTTTAAAAACTCTTTTCCCTGTTAATTTAAAAGAAGATACCTGAATCATTACTGACAATGTTTCAATCACGAATATGCCTCCGACAACAGCAAGAACAATTTCGTGTTTTGTTATTACTGCTAATGTTCCGAGCGCGCCTCCCAGACTGAGTGAACCTACATCGCCCATAAAAACATCTGCAGGGTAGGAATTAAACCATAAAAAACCCAGGGCTGCTCCGAACATGGCTCCGCAAAAAACAGTTAGTTCTCCTGTGCCGGGCAGGTAAAGAACCTGTAGATATTGCGCCAATCCTTTATGTCCTGAAAGATAAACGAGAACTCCATTTGCCAGCGCCGCAACAGCTACAAGTCCTATTGCGAGGCCGTCAATGCCATCTGTAAGATTTACAGCATTTGAAGAACCAACTATTACAATTATTGAAAAAGGTATATAAATCCAGCCAAGCTCAAAAAGCCATTTTTTGAAAAAAGGTACACTAAGAACATCTGAATAAGGATCCTTTGGATTTAAATAAAGAAAAACACCTATTGCGATTGCAAGTCCTATCTGAAGTCCAAATTTTTGATATGCTCTTAGACCTTTATGAGTTTGACGATAAACTTTGAGATAATCATCAAGAAATCCGATAAACCCAAACCCTAAAAGAGATGCAATCATTACCCATATATAGATATTTTTTAAATCACCCCACATCAACATTGAAAGCATTATACAAGTAATAATCAGAATTCCACCCATTGTCGGAGTGCCTGCTTTTCCGAGATGAGCTTTGGGGCCATCGTCTCTTATTTGTTGGGTAAGGCTTAATTTTCTTAATTTTTCTATCATCCATGGTCCCAATAACAAAGAAAGAAAAAGAGCTGTCAAAATAGCCAGAGATGTTCTGAAAGTAATATATCTGAATACATTAAGAGGAGAAAACCAGTCATGAAGGCTATATATTAAACTGTACAACATAGTTCCTCCATAACTTTTTCCATTCCCATTCCCCTTGAACCTTTAATAAGAACCGAGTCTCCTTCTTTTAATATTTTGCTAAGTATCTTTCCTGCTTCAGAAGCTGTATCTGATGTGTAAACAGTTCCTTTGAATTCATCAGAAGCTGTTTTCATTAAAGTTCCCACAGCTATAAAAATATCTATATTAAGTTTTGATAGTATTCTTCCGATATTTCTATGTGCTTCTTCAGCATATGAGCCAAGTTCAAGCATATCCCCTAAAACTGCTATGGCTCTTTTCTTTTTTGTTCTTGAAAGTTCTTCAAGAGCACCTTGAACAGAATCAGGATTTGCATTATACATGTCCTTAATAAAAGTAACTCCATCAATATAAGAATATTCAAGCCTCATCGGAACACCTGTAAAAGATTTAACAGCTTTTTGAATGTTTTTTAGCGGAATTCCTATTTTGTAAGCGATAGAGGAAGCAGCAAGTATATTATAAATATTAAAAATTCCTGATATTGAAGATTCTATTCTTATACTTTCTTTTCCTTTGATATGCATCTCAAAATTTAGACCCTTTTCACGGAGTTTAATGTCTTTTGCATAAACATCAGAAATTTCTTTAGCAGAATAATAGATAAGCTCTCCATTGAATTTTGAGCTGCTTATGCCTTCAACCATAAACTTATCATCAAAATTAACTGCTACAGTTTTTACAAATTCGAGCATCTCGAGTTTTGTTGAGCGTATTGTTTCAATGTTCCCGAACCCCGAGATATGAGCATACCCTATATTAGTCAGTATCCCGTAATCAGGAAGAGCTATCTTACACAACTGTTTTATATCGCCACGACCACTTGCACCCATTTCAAGAACAATAGCTTCGTCTTCCTGTGTTAAATTCGTTAGACTTAGAGGAAGACCGATATGATTGTTAAGATTCCCTTCATTTTTTAAAACTTTATATTCTGTTCCAAGAATTTCTGCTGTCAGTTCTTTGGTGGTTGTTTTACCATTCGTGCCTGTAATTGCAATAACAGGAATATTTCTTTTTAAGCGCATAAAACAAGCTAAGTCCTGCAAAGCTTTTAATGTGTCTTTTACAAATATAATGGTTTTATCTGTAATCTGTCTTTCTGGCTTTATACTTACGAATGCACCATTTCCTGTTTTTATTGCATCGAGTAAGAATTCATGACCATCATTTTTTCTTCCTTTTAAAGGCACAAACAATTCTCCGTGTTTGATCTTTCTTGAATCAATGCAGACCCTTGTAAATATATCCGCACCTTTACTGAGGATTTCTCCCCCGGTAGCTTTTAATATATCTTCTAATATTATAAGTCCCATGATTCAGATTAAACCTATCTTTTGAATCGTGTTAATAAATAAATTTTTATCATTATTTCTCTAAAATCTTTTTGTTATAGCTTCTTTTGCGATTTCTTTATCGCTAAAATGTTTTTTTATACCTTGAATTTCCTGATAATCTTCGTGCCCCTTTCCTGCTATTAAGACAATATCCCCTGTTTTTGCCATGTTTATAGCTTTGATAATAGCCTTTTCACGATCCGGCTCAATAATATAATTTTTGTTTACAACTCCTTTTTCTATATCATCTATAATCTCCAGAGGATCTTCTGTTCTTGGATTATCCGATGTAATAATAACGAAATCGCTGAGGGATGTTGCCGCTCTACCCATTGCCGGCCTTTTACCTTTGTCTCTGTCGCCGCCGCATCCAAATACTGTAATTATTCCGCCCTTTTTTGATATAAGCAGGTTTTTAGAAGCATTGAAATCAAGGAGTTCTCTCGCTGTGATTATCAGTCTTTCAAGGGCATCTTCGGTGTGGGCATAATCTACGATACATAAAAAATCCTGGCCCATGTCAATTTTTTCAAACCTTCCAGGAACAATTTCAGTATTATTAATTCCCTCTGCAATTATATTCAAAGGCACATTCATCGATTTCGCTGCTCCGGCAGCAGCCATGATATTGTAAACATTGAACATGCCGATTAAAGATGTATCTATCTCTATAGTTTCATCGTTAATTTGAAGCAGGAAATTCATCCCGTTATATGAAAAGTTGATTTTAGAAGCTGTAATATCAGAGCCGGGTTGAAGTCCAAAAGTAAGAATATTCAAAGTTGAAGAAAGCCATCTGACAGGAAGTAATTCAGAATAAAGCTGTTTGCCAAAAATATCATCTATGTTTATTATTGCAGCTCCATCTGAAGAAAGCAATTCAACAAATAATCTTCTTTTCGCGTGAAAATAATTTTCCATTGTTTTATGAAAATCCAGATGATCTCTCGTTAAATTTGTAAATACAGCGGCCTTAAACTTTGCTCCATCAACCCTGTATTGAGCAAGTGCATGCGATGAAACTTCTGAGATAACATGTGTGCAACCTGCATCAAGCATGTCTTTTAAAAGATGCTGGAATTCAGGAGATTCAGGCGTTGTATGTATTGCAGGGAATATATCATCACCAATCATATACTGGATCGTTCCTATAAGGCCAACCTTACGTTCCCACAATTCAAGAATTGATTTTAATATATATGTGATCGTAGTTTTTCCATTAGTTCCTGTTATTCCGATTAAATTTAATTTTTCAGAAGGTTTTCCATAAAAATTATTTGATATGCAAGCGAGTTCTTTTCTGCTGTTTTCAACTCGAATAAATACAATAGGAATCTGCTCGCTATCTAAGGGATTAAATGACTTTATCTGTTCTTTATTAAATTGTTTTTCATGCACAATCGCAACAGCACCTTTTTGTATGGCATCCCGAATAAAATTATGTCCGTCGAATTTTTCTCCACGAATCGCTACAAAAAGCCAGTCATGTTTAATCTGTCGTGAATTATAAGAAATACCTGAAATATCAACAGCATTCAGAATATTATTTTCCATGCTGTCAGTAATTTTACAGTTTTCAATTATTTTCCTTAAAATCATCTCATTACCACAATATCAGGCTTATTTTGTTTTTCTTCAATCGGCACCTTTAAATAAGAAAGTGCCTGATTTGCTATATCTCGAAAAACAGGGGCTGCAACCGCTCCACCATAAATCTGTCCCCTGGGCTCATAAATTACCACTATCATCGCAATTCGTGGATTATCCGCTGGAACGAATCCTACAAAAGAACTTACATACTTTTCCTTTGAATATCTCTTTGTAGCAGGATTAATCATCTGCGCAGTTCCTGTTTTACCTGCAACATCATTGCCATCTATGGACGCAAGAGTTCCTGTGCCGCCTTCTTCAGTAACACTTTTAAGGATTTCCCTGAAAGTTTCTGCTGTCCTGCTTGAGATTATGCGTATTTTATCTCTGTCATTGAATGACGCAATTGTACGGCCATCAGGAGATATGATTTCTTTAACCACATGTGGTGTTACAAGATACCCGCCATTTGCAACAGCAGAGTAAGCGCGTAATATCTGCAAAGGTGTAACTGCAACTTCCTGTCCTATAGGTATAGCGCCTATGGAAGTCGCAGACCATTTTTCCGGTGGACGTATCCAGCCAGAAACTTCACCTGGCAGATCTATTCCTGTTTTTTCACCTATGCCCAACAATTTTGCGTATTTATACAATCTTTCTTTCCCCAATTTCATTCCAACCATTATCGAACCAACATTGGATGATTTCTGAATAACTTCTTTGAATGTCAGAACGCCGTATTTATGGACATCTCTGATTGTCTTGCCGCCAACTTCTATACCACCTCTGCTTACATCAAAGAGACTATTTGGTTTGAGAATTTTTTCTTCAAGAGCGCCAATGCCAATAACAATCTTAAATGTTGAGCCTGGTTCATAGCAATCTGTAATAGCCCTGTTGCGTCTTTCAGATGCATTTGCACTACTTCCCTTATTCAGGTCATAGTCAGGCAAATTTGCGAGCGCAAGAATTTCGCCGGTGAATGGATCCATCATTATCACAGAACCAGCAGCAGCCTTCCATTTAGACATGGCTTTATCGAGTTCTTTTTCAATAATCTGTTGAAGAACTTCATCTATTGTTAATACTATATTATTGCCCTTTATTTCTGTGATAACACCTGAAGAAAGAATTCTGCCGCCAGCATCCCTTTCCACGATTACTTTTCCGCCATTTGCCTTCAGATATTTATCATATTTAAGTTCTATTCCTTCGAGAGACTGATTGTCGACACCGACAAAACCGATAATATGGGATGCGAGATTGGATTTTGGATAATATCTTTTTGCCTCGGTTAAAAAACCAAGCCCGTTTATTTTCAATGACTTTATTTTTTCTGCTTTTTCAGGTTCCATTTTCCTTCCAAGCCAGACAAACCTTCCCTGTTCCGGTATTTTTGCCAATATAGCCTCGGGTTTTTGACCCATTAAAGAAGCAAGAGTTCCTAATTTTTCATTTTCACGTGTAAAATTCTGTGGATCACAATAAACCGAATCAAGCTCTAAATTAAGAGCAAGTTCTCTTCCACGACGATCCACGATAATTCCTCTTCTTGCCTGTATGTCCTCGACCTTTATATATTGTTTTCTTGCGCTGTTAGCAAGAATTTTATGGTTGAAAATCATCAAATCAACAAGACGAAATATAACTATGAAAAAACTAAAAATTATAACAGTGTTGAGGATTACAGCCCTTTTTTTATTCAACCCCACCTCGTAATTTTAGGGCTCGTCTAAATTTCTTTTCTCCAGAGAAGCCCTGTAAGGCATATATTTTTTATTCTTATCAATGCTAATTACCTTAACTCTATCCGGTATTATAAAGCCTTCTTGAGAAGGTTGAGCTGTAGTAATTTTTGCAAAAGATAAAATACTCGTTCTTTCTGCGAGGAGAAGTTTTCTTTCTCTTAATGCATTCGTTTTTTTGTTTTCTAATTCTCCAATGCTATATTCAAGTTTAAGAAAATCAGAGCGCAGTTTAACTATGCCAAATACACATGCTATTAGTAAAATTACAAGAAAACTTTTAAGCGTCAAAGATAAAAATCCGGGTCTTTTCCTTCGCATCATATTTTCTCCGCAACCCTTAATTTTGCACTTCTTGAAGCTGGATTTATTTTGATTTCTTCTAAAGAAGCTGTCATGGGTTTTCTGGTTATTTTTCTAAAAACGCCTTCTCTCACTTTATTGGCTATAAATTGTTTTACAATTCTGTCTTCGAGTGAATGATAGGAAATTACACATAATCTTCCGGATTCTTTCAGAAGATTCTCCGAAGCGTATAGCCCGGCATTTAGATTTTCGAGTTCTTTGTTTACCTCAATTCTTAAAGCCTGAAAAGTTCTGGTAGCAGGATGTATTTTTCCCCTTTTTCTATAAATACTTTCAACGATTTTAGATAGTTCAGAACATGTATTAATCGGGCTTCTTTCTCTGTTTTTTACTATTAAACGAGCAATTTTACGCGAATTTCTTTCCTCTCCATATTCCCGGAGAATCCTGTTTAATTCTTTTTCAGAATAATTATTAACTATATCCCAAGCAGATAGCGCCTGTGTTATATCCATCCTCATATCCAATCTTTTATCAGATGAAAAACTGAACCCCCTTTCAGCATCTTTCATCTGAATCATTGAGATACCAAGGTCGAATAATATTCCATCAACTTCAGAGATACCTTCTTCAAGAAGGATATTCCCCATATCTTTAAAACTCCCCCTTCTCAAAATAACTCTACTGTCAGAAAATCTTTTAGCTGCAAATTCAATGGCTTTAATATCTTTGTCTATGCCTATTATTTTCCCTCTGCTATCAAGTTTTCTTAAAATTAGTTCTGAATGTCCTCCCGGTCCTAATGTAGCATCAACATAAACTCCATCTTTTTTAATTTTTAAAGCATCTAAAACTTCTCTGTGCAAAACAGGAAAATGCACTTTGTCCACATTAATTCAAAAATAATCTCTATATTTCATACGATGACAGCCTTTCTGCATATGCTTTCCAGTCAATTTTTGCAGGATCAAATGAATTATTCCATGAATCTCTATCCCATAATTCTATTTTTTCTATTTGACCAGCAAGAACTACATCAGAATTAAGTCCAGCGTCTTCACGTAAAGACGCTGGAACCAGGATTCTTCCTTGTTTATCCATTTCTGTTTCAACCGCTGATGCAACAACTCTTCTTAAATAGTAACGTACTGCTTCATCAGAACGTGGTTTGGAGCGAATATTTTCGAGGTGTTTGTTCCATTCCTCGAGTGGATAAATTAATAAACAGGCATCAAATGGAGCATTTGTAATATATAATTTAGTGCTATAATTACTTGTAATAATTTCCCTGAAAGGAGCTGGTATAATTAATCTGCCCTTCTGGTCTAATGTGTAATAATATTTTCCAGAGAAAGATGGCACTTTTCCCTCCACTTTTTACCACTTTCTACCACTAAATAATAATTTGATATGAAAATATTGTCAAGTAAAAAAATAATATTTCTATATTATGTATATAATTATTTCTATAACTACAATATATTGGATATATATAAATAATTTTAAGCATTAATTTTTTGTATTATCTGATTCTAAGAAATACAGCTACCTAACATAATTTTTCTATTTTTATGGATATTATTTTTGTCTTGACAAAAAGATTTCTTACTTGATACTGTTATTTCAGGTTTTATTTTCTATTTATTTACTAAAATTCAAAAAATCAAAGAGGGGGGTGATTAAATGACAAAGACCGAGCTAATCGACAAAATTGCAACAAGTACAGGTCTAACTAAAGCCGTTGCATCAAGAGCACTTGAAGCTACTCTAAATTCAATTAGGACTGCACTCAAAAAAGGACAAAAAGTTACTCTTATAGGTTTTGGCACTTTTTCAGTCTCAAAAAGAAAATCCAGGAAAGGCCGCAATCCTCGTACAGGCGATACAATTACAATTCCTGCTGCTAAGATACCAAAGTTTACAGCAGGCAAATCTTTTAAAGACGCAATTAAATAATAAGATTTTCATTTATATTTGATTAAGGTGCAATTAAATTGCACCTTAATCAAAATTTCTTTTTTATTAATATTGTTATTTTGTAAGGAGGTATATATGCTGGCGGAATTCAGTATAGTTCCAATAGGTTCGGGGAGTAGCATTGGGTCGAGACTTGCTGAAGTTCTTGATATTGTTGATTCAAGCGGATTGCCGTATAAAATTAATCCTATGGGCACTGTAGTGGAAGGTGAATGGGATGATATTATGAGACTTATAAAGAAATGTCACAAAACTGTAATGAAGTCTGAAGAAAGAGCAGTAACAACTATTACAATCGATGATCGCAAAGGAAAACCAAACAGGATAGAAGAAAAAGTAAAATCCATTGAAAAGAGACTCGGTAAAACTCTTAAGAAGTAAGGAGGTCTCATGTCTTCAAAAGTAACTCTTTCAGTAATCAAAGCCGATGTTGGTGGTTATGTAGGTCATTCGAGCATTCACAATGATATAATCCAAACTGCTAAGGAGAAATTAAATAATGCAACAGAGCAGGGAATTCTTATAGATTTTCATGTAACACGCTGCGGAGATGACCTTGAGTTAATAATGACTCATAAATATGGGACAGATGCTGAGGATATTCATCAACTTGCATGGAATACTTTTGTTGCATGTACTGAAGTTGCCAAAGAATTAAAATTATATGGTGCAGGACAGGACCTTCTTTCAGACGCTTTTACAGGAACAGTAAAAGGCATGGGACCTGGAGTTGCAGAAATGGAATTTGAAGAGAGAAAAAGCGAGCCAATAATTATTTTTATGGCAGACAAAACATCTCCAGGAGCATGGAATCTTCCCTTATATAAAATATTTGCAGACCCTTTTAATACAGCAGGGCTTGTAATAGACACTACAATGCATGAAGGTTTTGTATTTGAAGTTCTTGATGTTTATAAGCGCAGGAAAATAACTTTTAGTTGCCCCGAGGAATTATACAATCTGTTGATGTTCATAGGTGCTTTGCGAAGATTTATGATAAGAAATGTTTATAGAAAAGATGGCATGATTGCAGCAACTGCATCCACACAGAAGCTTAGTCTTATTGCAGGAAAATATGTTGGTAAAGATGACCCTGTTCTGATTGTGCGTTGTCAATCAGGACTTCCAGCGATTGGTGAGGTACTCGAACCTTTTGCATTCCCACATACAGTCGAGGGCTGGATGCGCGGTTCACACAGAGGACCTTTAATGCCCGTTGCTTTTTATGAAGCGAATCCTTCAAGATTTGATGGACCGCCAAGAGTTATTGCTGCAGGTTTTCAATTATGCAAAGGAAAGCTCATTGGACCGAGAGATCTTTTTGATGACCCTGCTTTTGATGAAGCAAGAAGAAAAGCAAATGAGATTGCAAATTATTACAGACAGCATGGATCATTTGAACCACACAGACTCGGGCTCGAAGATCTTGAATACACTACAATGGACAAATTGATGAAAAATCTTGAAAGCAGGTTTATTCCTGAATAATTCTTTTTACAAATTTTTCTTCATCTGAACGTGTTTCCAGTCTGCCTTTGAGTTTTTCTTCTAACAACTGATTCAATATTATTGAATATATAGGGCCTGGTTTTACTCCCATATTTTTAAGGTCATTTCCATTCAGAATTGTTTTAATATTTCTTAATTCTGTGAGGTATCTTGAAATGATTTTCTGCTTTTTTCTATCTCTGCACACTGCCATAATAAATAATATAATCTCCAGACTTAAATGTCTGAAGCAATTATAAATTTCAACAGGATCATCAGATGGAAATTTCTTCATTATTTCTTTTGAACGGTTGATACCTTTGATTATTAGTTCTTTTATTTTTGAAGGCGGGGAAAGTCTTTCTATAGCTGCTTCTAATTCTTCATTCGAAAGTTTTGAAAGCAAAACCATTAAATAAAGTAAACTGCTATCCGGTTTTTCCTCAAGGAAAAGAAGCTTGAACCATGCTAAAGTTTCCTGAAGGGATTTTAGTAGATTTTCAAGTTCTTCGTTGAATATTAGACGATTATGTATAACTCTTAAAAGTCCGTAGTCGGAAAGTTTCTTTAATGTATTGACAGGCTCGGTTTCTTTAAAAGAAAGCAATAGTTCTTCATAAATTCTCGGACCTGAAAGCATATTGAAAAGGTTCATCTCAAGAGCTGACTTGATCAGGTTTTCGGTGTGTTTGCTGATTTTAAAACCAAACCGTTGCGCAAACCTGACTGCTCTAAAAGCCCTTGTTGGGTCCTCAATAAAACTCAGGTTATGGAGCACTCTTATAGTTTTTTCTCTTAAATCTCTCTGGCCGCCAAAAAAATCTATTAATATCCCGAAATCCTTTGGATTAAGTTTAATGGCAAGCGTGTTGATAGTAAAATCTCTTCTGTACAGGTCTTTTTTTATTGATGATGTTTCGACTTTTGGAAGTGCTGCGGGTGATTCATAATACTCGGTTCTTGCAGTTGCTACATCAAGTTTAAGCGCACTCGTGAAAATTTGTGCGGTTCCAAATTTTTCATGAGTTCTGACTTTTGCTTTGAGGATTTCACCGAGTTTTTTTGCGAAAGTTATACCATCACCTTCAACAACAATATCAATATCAAGATTTTCTTCTCCCCTGAGAAGGTCTCTAACAGAGCCTCCAACAAGGTAAGCATTATATCGCAATTCATCAGCAACCTGTCCTGATAGTTTTAATAAATCATATATCTCAGATGGAAATTTCTCTTTTAACCATGAAGATAAATTCCTTCCCATTGTTGGTTTCTCTTTGGTAATCGTTTCCTCTATTTTTCTGCGTCTCAGGAATTCTTCATAAAGAGTGCGAAGCAGATCAGTTCTTGTTATAGCACCCACAATTTTATCTTTTTCTATAACTGGCATAAATCTCTGGTTCTGCTCGATCATTAGTGTTTCAATTTCTCTGATGGGAGTTCCTGGCTCTACAGTCATTGCGTCTGTTGTTGAAAAATCAATGGCTTTGCTTTTCCCAAAACCATGAAATAATGCTTTTTCGACTATTTCACGTGCAATAAGGCCGATATACTTGCCTTCTTTGAGTATAGGGAGAACATTGACTCCGTATCTTGTCATTACAGATTCAGCTTCTTTGATAGTCATATCGTATGGGATTGTAATAACAGGTCTTGTCATTATATCAGACGCTACTTTCCCGGGTTGAACAGAAGAATTAAGAATATCTAAGATACGTTCCTCTATTATCTCAATAGATGCTTCTTTAATGGTTGCGGATGCAGCAGTCGGGTGTCCTCCTCCGCCAAACTCTGTCATAATGGAAGCCACATTCAGTTCCGGAACCCTGCTTCTTCCCACAACAAGAATTTTACCTTCCATGCCAAGCAATACAATTACAGCATCAATATCTTCCATATCCATAATTCTATGAGCAAGATGTGCTGCATCACCCACATAAAATTCTCTCGCTGCTTTTGCTATTTTTATTCTTATTCCTTTAATAACTATATCCTTTGAGGTCTGTAGGAGTTCATTCAATATTTCGAGTTCTTCGGTGCTTAATTCCATCTTTAGAAAATTTGCCGCTATATTTAAATTTGCACCTCTTTTGAGCAGATAAGCTGCAGCAAGCATGTCGCGCTCTGTGGTTGAAGGAAACAACATACAGCCTGTTTCTTCATAAATACCTAAGGCAAGTATAGTTGCTTCCATAGGCGTAGGATGAAGCTTTTTGTTTTTCAGTATTTCCGTAAAAATTGTTGCAGTCGCTCCAACATGTTCAATTTTTTCGAGTTCTCCTCTTATGTCCCCTGTAGTAAATGGATGATGGTCATAAATATGTATTTTTATCTTTTTATTTTGAATTAATTCAGCAAAAGGACCTATTCTTGAAGGCGTCTTTGTATCAACAAGTATAAGACGGGTTATTTTTGAAATGTCAATATCTTTTATCCTTTTTATCTTAACAGGCTGGAAAGCTTCGAGAAAATCCCTGAGTTTTTTTTCCTGAGAACCAGGGAAAACAATCTCGGCCTCGGGATAAATTTTCTTTGCCGCAACCATTGATGCGAGAGCATCAAAGTCAGCATTCATATGTGAAGTTATAATGTCCAATTCAGGAAGGGTTTATAACTACTCTGTCCCTGCCTGCATGCTTGGCAGCAAACATTGCATTGTCAGCGATATTGATAAGATCATCGTAATTTCTTATTTTTTTGTTAGTGCTGCAGGCTACTCCTATGCTAACTGTAATATTTATCTTTTTCTTCAGGGCATCAAAATGATGATTTTTTATAATATTTCTGAGTCTTTCAGCCTCAACAAAGGCTCCTTTTTCATCTGTCTGTGGTAAAAGTAAAATAAATTCCTCACCGCCATATCTCGCAAATATATCAGACCTTCTTGTATGCATTTTCACGAGCTGAGCAAATTCACGTAATATAATATCGCCTACTCTATGTCCGAAAGTATCATTTATTCTCTTAAAATAATCTATATCAAACATCATGCAACTCAAAGGCAAACGGTACCTTTCGGATCTGCTGAATTCCTCTTCAATTCTATTGTAGAAATATCTGATATTGTATATTCCTGTTAAATAATCTGTAATCGCAAATTTTTCAAGTTTTGATTTTTCCAGATTGAGATTTTCATAAAGAAAGGCATTATAAAGGGAAGTTGCAGAAGCATTTGCGAGTGCAAGACACATTTTTATTTCTTTATCAGTGAAAGTATGTTTTTTCCTTGAAGTTCTTAAAAGAAGGGTTCCAATTATTTCATCATAGAAAATTACAGGAATTACGACTATTGAGCGGATACCTACAGTTTTTATGATATCCTGTACCTCTTTCATCAAAGGGTCTTTCGAGGCATCTTTAACAACAATCATCTCCCTTGAATTAAGGACTTTTCTTATTTCAGGATATTTTCTTAAATCAATTCTTATGTTGGTGATTTTTGGATCTTCATAAGTTGAGATAACATTAGCATACTGAGGATCAATAGAATTTATACTGAGAATTGAACATCTGTCAACTTTTATAATCTCGGCAAGTTTTCTTACGATTAGATATAAAACTTCATGCGGATCAAGTGTTGATGAAAACAAAGTGGCAAGTTCAACAACTGCATGATGATTATTGCCACATTCGTAAAGGGTTTCAATCCACTTTTTTCCTACAGATATTACCCCGAGTTTATTTTCCAGATCATCCTTATGAAAAGGACTTATAAGATAACATTCTACATCAGATTTAACTATAGTATGAATACCCTGAGTAATATTTTTAGATACTAAAGCAATAACAGGGTACTTTTGTTTAAGTTCCTGAATTTCTTCTAATCCATAAGGGCTATCCGTTAAAATAGCAACTATTTTCTTTTTAAAAGATAACTCTTTTTTTAATGAGTTTGAGCTTCTAATAAACTTTGCATTATAATTCTGATTGTTCTTAAAGAAAGATTTCAAGAATGTATTTACTTCTTTATCATTGCTGTAAATTACAACTTCTTTTTTATTTCCCATGTTTAAATTATTGCAAAAAATATGATTATTGTCTAATAAAAAATTAGCTATTTTTTTTATTATTCAAAAATTTTATGAGATTTTTATAATTCATTGTGTTAATCACATGCTTTTTTTCGAGCCAGCCACGCCTTGCAATAGACACTCCATAAGCCATAAATTTAAACTGACTTAACATATGGGTATCTGTGTTGATAACGATCGGCACACCCATTGATGCAGCTTTTTTTGCGTAAACATCATTAAGGTCGAGCCTGAGAGGATATGAATTAATTTCGAGTGCGGTATTAGTTTCGAAAGCTGTCTTTATTATTCTTTCCATATCAATATTATAAGGGTCTCTCTCTCCTATAAGCCTTCCTGTCGGATGTGCGATAAAGGAAACATATGGATTTTTCATGGCAGAAACAATCCTCTGAGTAAGCTGTTCTCTGCTCTGTCTGAAACCCGAATGTATTGAAGCTATAACTATATCAAGCTGTTTGAGAATATCATCGGAAAAATCCAGACAACCATCGCTTCTTATATCAACTTCTATGCCTGACAATAACCTGAATCCTTTAAGCCTCTTATTGAGAGCGTCAATCTCTTTCTTTTCCTCAATGACTTTTTCTTCGTTTAATCCTCTTGCGATTCCAAGTCCTTTTGAGTGGTCTGTTATTGCGATATATTCATAACCTGCTTCCCTGGCAGCGCTTATTAATTCATCGTAATCATGACTCCCATCGCTTCTCTTTGTATGAACATGCAGGTCACCTTTGATATCTTTAATTTCAATCAATACGGGGAGTTTCCCATCTATAGCTGCTTCAATTTCTCCTGTATCTTCCCGCATTTCCGGCGGTATATAGGGTAGTCCTAATATTTTATAAATATCCTCTTCTTTTTCACCTCCAAGCTTTTTATCATCTTTCTCCCTGAAAATCCCGTATTCATTTATCTTCAGGCCTGCTTTAACTGCCATTTCGCGAAGGCGAATATTATGTTCTTTGCTGCCTGTAAAATAAGCAAGCGCAGCGCCATAACTCTCTTCTTTAACCACTCTTAAATCAACCTGAATGTCTTCCTGAATTATTATGCTTGATTTTGTCGGACCATGCATTAACACTTCTTTAACATCAGGCAAATGGATAAAAGCATTCATGACAGATTTGGGGTCATTTGAGGTTGCAAGAATATCTATATCTTTAATGGTATCTTTCCATCGTCTTAGACTGCCAGCAAGGCTTATTTTATTGACAGAGCTGTGTTTTTTAATATAATCGAGAATTTCTTCAGCAACAGGAAGCACTTTACCCAATGGTTTTCTCTCTATGCCCCTTTTTAACATCTCTATCCCTTTTATTATATTTTCTTCGGTCTTTTCTTTTATTCCCGGAAGACCTGTCAATTTATGTTTGCGGGCATAATTTTCAAGGTCTTCCATATTTCTTACATTCAATTTTTCATAAAGCATTTTTGCGGTTTTTGGTCCGAGTCCCGGAACTTTCAATAAAGTGCTTAGACCTTCAGGGATTTCCTTCTTAATATCTTCATATGCCTGAATTTTGCCTGTTTTAATGTATTCTTCTATTTTTCCGGCAAGGTCCTGACCGATTCCTGGTATCCTGAGTAATTCTTCCTTTGAAGTTTCTGCTACATCTTTTGATAGACTTTCGAGCGCAAGAGCAGCCCTTTTGTATGCTCTTATTCTGAAAGGATTATCACCTTTAATTTCAAGAATATCAGCAATATCATTAAATATCGAAGCAATTTCTTTGTTCTTCATCTATTAGATTATTTTTCGGTAAATCTTACAGCCTCGCTATCCCTGCATTCAATTAATATATTTGCTTCTTTTTCGACCAGAGGCCTGAGTTCATAAATCCCCACCGGCTTTTCCTTGCCTTTTACTATAACTTTTTCGAGCCCTTTTACTTCAACATGTCCGATTCTTTCGTTCTTAAGGGAATCTTTTATTAATTCGAAAGTATATTCTGTAATAAGTATATTAGCATTATATTTTCTTGTAAGTGCTTCAACTCTGGATGCAAGGTTTACATTATCTCCTATTACTGTATAATCCATTTTTCTTCCTTCGGCTCCTATATTTCCTACAAGTACTTCTCCTGAATTAATTCCTATGCCTGCATCAAGCATTGGTTTCCCTTCTGATTTCCATCTTTCTTGAAGTTCGCGCAATTTATTAAGCATATTCAACGTGCATTTAACAGCGAGTTCCGCATGATTTTTCTGTTTTAATGGAGCTCCCCAGAAAGCCATTATCGCATCACCCATGAATTTATCAACGGTTCCCTCCCATTTGAATATTATATCTGTCATGGCACCGAGATATTCATTCAATATTGAGACAACCTCTTCAGGAGAATGACTCTCCGAAAAAGAAGTAAAACCTCTCACATCAGAAAAAAGAATCGTAACTTCTTTTCTTTCTCCACCGAGTTTTGCCATGCCCGGATTTCTTATCAATTCTTTGACAACACGTTCTGTTACATAACTCGAAAACATTGCCCTCAT
The DNA here is from genome assembly GCA_013388435.1 of Nitrospirota bacterium. GTDB lineage: Bacteria > Nitrospirota > Thermodesulfovibrionia > Thermodesulfovibrionales > SM23-35 > DYFC01. The sequence continues at coordinate 30,351 of JACAFE010000079.1, forward strand.
TTTACGTGCGTATGTTTCTTCAACCGCATGACTATAAGCTGTTCCTGAAGCAAACATAAGCAAAGTGGCTATCGAAGGATAAACAACATAAATCCATATCCCTTCATATGAAAAAACAAGATACGCAAGAAACAAAAGGGAAAAAACTATAAAAGTTGCTATTACAAAAGATGTAACAGCTTTAAGTCTTCCTACTATAAAAGATACAAGCATCACAGAAGCAAATAGAATGATAAGATTCGTAATTAAAGAACCTTTTACTAAATATCTGCCTTCAAGTAAGGATGAAATCACATTTGCGTGTTTTTCAACTCCGGGCATTGCAGGAGAAAACGGAGTGACTCTTAGATCATAGATACCCATTGCTGTTGCGCCAACAAGGACGATCCTACCCTGCAACTCATTGGCCCCGATTTTTCCTTCAATAATGTCTGAGATCGAATAATGTTTGAAAGTAAAGGAAGGCCCGTAATAATAAATCAGGCTTCTGCCGTATTTATCAGTAGGAACATATCTTTTCTTGCTTAAATAAATGCCTTTTGTTGCTTCCACAACAACTTTTTCATATGGTATCCCGAGATAGATTGAAGCTGTTAATAAGTCAAGTGAAGGGTAAAGATAACCTTTATGTTCTATGAGCATTGTTTCCCATCTTAATGTTCCATCGTTTTTATCGGGTATCATATTAATATGACCTATTGCCATTGATTCTTTCATCAGAATAAGCACAGGCGCGAGTACTCCTGTTGAGCTGAGAGGTGCATATTTATTAAATTTCTCCGGATTCAGAATCGATTTAATGGCTGCATATGTTATATGTTCGTTTTCTCTTGATGTCTGGGTCCTGTCAAAAGAAAAAACAAGTGGAAGTAATACATTGCCAGCGCCTTTTACAGCCTTTGCGAGTACAGGGTCATTTTTTTCAGATTCTGGCATGAAAATATCGAACACAATAAGCTCTGTTTCAGCTTCTGTAAGTTTATTAAGCAAAGATGCTATTTTATCTCTGCCCCATGGCCATCTTCCGAGTTTTTCTATGCTTCTTTCATCAATTGCAGCTATTACAATATTATCAGGAGCTTTTGTCCTGCCCATCAGGCGGAATCTTACATCATACATTTTATCTTCGAGTATCTCCAGAGGCGTGAATTCTATTATCATCAAAGTCGAAAAAATTATGGTGATAAAAAACCCGATTATAAAAATGACCCTGTTTTTCTTAGATCTGTCAAGCTGTATAGCAGGCATATAAATAAATCTCAATTAAAAATATATTCCTATCATAGCATTATTATAAACATGCTTGCATTTGTTAAAATAAAAATAATGATTAATGTTGAAAAAATATTAAGCCAGATTAAGCATAATTGCAATATTTCAGATGCCCGTTTCTGGGGCACTTATTCTCTTTGCGGCCTTCTATTGAGATTGCGTGAATTATACCGTATTGAAAATGGATTATTACCATGGGAAAAACCTTTAACCGAAGATGTTGGCAGATGGATTAATGAAAGGGAAGAATTATGGAGAAAACTCCAGAACTCTGATTTAACAGATATTAAAATAAATGGAGATAATTTTAATGCATTTGATGAAAGAAAAATCAATAATATTTTGAACCCATCGGGGCTTCTTTATGGAGCAGGTTATGGACTATATATGAAGCCCGTATTTTTCATTGCGGAAATAATTTCTCATGAGAAGACCGATGGTTATGATATTTATATTGCTGGCAGGGAATATGCGAGAGATCTATCTGATTATCCGGCAATGTTGCAGAATAAAACTATCATTTCAAGATTTGATATGGCAAGACTTCTTATCTGGAATAAGTTTGAGGAAATGAGATGCAAGAATATTCCATGCAGGCTATCTTATGCTTTTGGTCAATATGGATTAAATAGAGAGCAGGATATTACAAAAGAAACATATGAAAATATTAATCAAATTGCCCTATCAGAAGCAAAGGGGTATATTTATCATGAACTCGGTGAAGCATACGAAGGTAAAATCTTAGGAGAGGAATGGAAACAATTCCTTTTAAGTCTGCCTCATAGCAGTGCCGAAGTTTTTGTCCGCTCTGTAAAAGATGTGCTTTCTGATACTTCTGAAAAAGGAATGTTAAAACATATAATTGAAAATGAAAAATCAGGCTCGCTCGGTTTTTATAATGTCTTTTTAAGCGGATTCAGGAAGATTATATTCCCTGAAATGGCAGAAGCATTTGAAAAATTCAGGGAAAATAAGAATTGGGACATTATAGAAAAAGCAAGGAAAACAGGTTATGAAAAAACTTCTATGTACTCCCGTAAATTGCTTGATATATACCACAACCATAAGTCTGATATAAACATTCTTTGCAAACTCATTGAACAGGAAATAAACTCTTTTCAGAAATAAATATTTATTGTGGGGCAGACAAATATATCTTTTCAGAAACCTTTGATATAATATTGAACATGAGAATTATAAAAAATAAAAAAAGCCTTAGTGAATTTCTTCAAATTCTGAGAAAACGTTCAACAGGAGCAAGCTCTGAGATTGAACAAAGTGTCAGGGAGATAATTGAAGATATTCGGATTAATGGCGACGCTGCTGTTCAGAAATACACACAAAGATTTGACTCTCTTCAAAGAAAGAATTTTAGGCTCACTTTATATGAAATTGCAAAAGCTGCTTCGATGGTTGATAAGAAGACTATCAGAGCTCTAAAAATCTCAGCAAAAAGAATCAGAAAATTTCATAAAAATCAAATAGAACGTTCATGGTCCTTTTCTGAAAAAGGCACTGTTCTCGGTCAAATTATCAGGCCACTTGAAAGGGTTGGAGTTTATGTGCCTGGTGGAAAAGCCTCATATCCTTCAACTGTTCTGATGAATGTTATACCTGCACAGGTAGCTGGAGTTAAAGAAATAGCTGTTTGTGTCCCGACTCCTAATGGACAGATAAATGAAAATGTTATGGCTGCATTGAATTTGCTCGGGATAAAAGAAGTTTATTGTATTGGTGGTGCACAGGCAATTGCTGCGCTTGCATATGGTACGAATACGATTAAAAAAGTTGACAAAATTGTGGGCCCCGGCAATATATTTGTTGCAACAGCAAAAAGAATGGTCTTTGGAATTGTTGATATTGATATGATTGCAGGCCCAAGTGAAATATTAATAATTGCTGATGATTCTGCAAATCCTTCTTTTGTAGCAGCAGATTTATTATCACAGGCTGAGCATGATGAATTTGCCTCTTCAATACTCATAACAGTATCAGAAAAATTAGCGGAAGATGTGGTCAAAGAGCTAAACAAACAACTTGATTTACTCAAAAGAAAAGACATCGCAAATAAATCATTAGAAAATTATGGTTCTATTATTATTACCAAAGACATAAAAGAAGCTGTTGAAATATCAAATCAAATAGCTCCAGAGCATCTTGAAATTATGACTGAAAGACCAACAAAAGTTTTATCATTAATAGAAAATGCAGGTGCAATATTTCTCGGCAAATGGACTCCAGAAGCTCTGGGAGACTATGCAGCAGGTCCAAATCACACACTTCCGACAGGTGGAACAGCAAGGTTCTCATCTCCTCTCGGAGTTTATGATTTTATCAAGCGATCGAGTCTCTTATATTTTACAGAGAAAGGTTTTAAATCTCTTTCAAATACAGTTACAACAATTGCAGAAGCAGAAGGATTAGAAGCTCACGCAAAAACAATAAGCATCAGGAAAACATATTTTTAAGTTTTGTCCACTAATTTTTCTGAATTGTATTTGTGATAAATATTATACATATTTTATCTCTGAGTCTTGCGCTAAGTCTTCAGCCCTTTTTCAATTTCATAACATCTGCATTATTTAAAGTGCATTTTCAGGATTAAGATAACCTGTCATAAACTCAGTAATAACATATTGTATTTTTTAATATAGTAGATTTTAATACTGTGGATATGGTCAAATATAAAAATTAGTTTAAAATACTTATAATAAAAATAAATTCTGGAGGTTTTTGATGCATATAGGAGTAATTGGTACTGGTTATGTAGGGCTTGTTACAGGAGCATGTTTTGCAGAATTCGGTCTTTTTGTGACATGTGTTGATAAGGATGAAAAGAAGATTAAGTTACTTAAGAAAGGAATAATCCCTTTTTATGAGCCTGGTCTGGATGAACTTGTAAAGAGAAATATAGCGCAGGACAGGCTGAATTTTACAACAAAAATAGGTAAGGCGGTTGAGAATTCACTCGTTATTTTTATTGCTGTAGGTACTCCGAGAAGAGGTGATGGTTCTGCTGACATGAAATACGTCGAGGAGGTTGCAAAAGAAATTGCAATAAATATGAATGACTACAAAGTTATAGTAACAAAAAGCACTGTTCCAGTTGGAACAGGTGAAAAAATAAAAGAGATTATATCCAGCAATCTGAAGAAAAAGATTGACTTTGATATTGTTTCAAATCCCGAATTTTTAAGGGAGGGTTCTGCGATTGAAGATTTTATGAGGCCAAATAGAGTTGTGATTGGAGCAGACAGCGATCATGCAATCGCGATAATGAAAGATCTTTATAAACCACTTTATCTTATTGAAACTCCTTTTGTAATTACAAATATAGAAACAGCAGAATTGATAAAATACGCATCAAATTCATTCCTTGCAACAAAGATTTCTTTCATAAATGAACTTTCTGCTCTCTGCGAAAAGGTTGGAGCAGATATTCATATGGTTGCAAAAGGAATGGGACTTGATCAGAGGATAGGACAGAAATTCCTGCACCCTGGTCCTGGATTCGGAGGCTCGTGCCTTCCAAAAGATACAAGTGCTCTTCTGAAAATAGCTGAAGACAATAATGTTACTCTCGGTATTGTTGATGCAGCAGTAAAAGCAAATGAGAGACAAAAGAATTTAATGGTGCAAAGAATTAATGATACTCTCGGGAACTTAAAAGGAAAAAACATAGCAGTGCTTGGAATATCTTTTAAACCAAACACTGATGATGTGCGTGATGCACCTTCGCTCTTTATTATTGAGAAGCTTATATCAAAAGGAGCCAAAATAAAAGCTTATGACCCTGCGGTAAAGCATCTTAATACCGATTTAATGAAGAATATAAAGTTCTGTGATGACCCTTATACTACATTGAAGGGCGCAGATGCGATCATTATTCTTACTGAATGGAATCAGTTCAGAAATCTTGATCTTGAAAAAGTTAAAAGTCTTATGAGGGAATTAAACTTCTTTGATATGAGAAACATCTATGACCCTCAAAAAATAAGGGCAATGGGATTTAAATATTATTCTGTTGGAAGACCTTAAAACATAAGAATAAAAAATGAAGATAATATGTCAGAACAGGAAAGCATACCATGACTATCATATTGAAGATACCATTGAAGCGGGACTTCTCCTTCTCGGCACAGAAGTTAAATCCCTCAGAGAAGGTAGAGCAAATCTTAAAGACAGCTATGTAATCATTAAAGGTGGAGAAGCATTCCTTCTGAACTGTCACATAAGTCCCTATAGTCATGGAAATATAATGAACCATGACCCTTTACGCACAAGAAAATTGCTTTTACATAAAAAACAGATTAATTATTTAGCTGGAAAAGTCAATGTTAAGGGTTATACCCTGATTCCTTTGAAACTGTATTTCAAGAATTCTTTTGCAAAACTCGAGATAGGACTTGCAAAAGGAAAAAGACTATATGAAAAAAGGGAATCAATGAAAGAGAGAGAAGTTAGAAGAGAGATTGAAAAAGCTATTAAGAATAAGTGATAATATAAATATACAAGATCTAATAAATCTCCGTTACCTGTTTGCGAATTAATAAAAACAGGGGGCGAAAGGGCTCGACGGGGGTTACGAGGATCAGGTTGCATGTCGTGGCTCCGTAACCACGTAAAAATGCGGAAAACAAACACAAACGCCAATAACGAACTGGCACTCGCTGCTTAATTAAGTAAGCAGCCGCTGCCCTGAAATTGTCTGTGTTTCAGGAGTCAGTGTCATTAAGCAGACTGGCTCAGGAGAATTTCTCCTGACTCTTGAGCAAGACAAAAGGAGATTGGATTTCAAAAAGCCTTCCTGATGGCATTTTGAAATCTGAAACATAATAATCAGGATAAACATGTAGATGCCTGAGAGTAGTGCTTTCGGACGCGGGTTCAATTCCCGCCGCCTCCACCATATAATCAATCTTAATAAAATCAAATGGTTGCGCCAGGTTATTTTATTTTTCAGGTTATTTTATTTTTATTGTTATGAAAGAGGCAGGTATTTATTTTTGTATTTTAAAATATCATTCTGGTTATCATAAAATTATTGCGAAAAATCTTTATTCTGCTTACAAATAGAAAATCAAGATTCAAGTCCTGTTCTCTTTGTTACCCGGGTTGTTTTAATCATGAGCATAATTGAGAAATTTATTTATATATTTAAAAATTTGTTTTTCTATACCTTGAGTACATTCAGATATGCTCTGCCATAAATATTATTATGAATACTAAATTTTTCCACGATATCCGTATTATTCGGGTTAAGGTATTTGTATATTGAATCCTTTTATTTTGCGATGAAGATTGCTTCTTTCTACTTCAAGAACTTCTGCGGTCTTTGATATATTCCAGCTATTTTCCTCAAGTTTTCTAATAATAAAATCTTTCTCAAAAGCTTCTTTTGCTTCTTTTAAAGTATTAAAAGAGAAATAATCCAGATGTATGTTTTCTTTCAAGAAAATATTTTTGGGCATAATGATTTCAGAAGGTGTCATAATTACAAGTCTTTCGATTACATTTCTCAATTCTCTGACATTACCCGGCCAGTCATATGTAGAGAGTAATTCTAACCCCTCATTTGTGATTTTCTTTGGCTTTTTACCGTATTCATCAGCAAAAAACTGAAGGAAATGTTCAACAAGTTCTGGAATATCTTCTTTCCTTTCCCTTAGCGGAGGCACATGAATAGGTATTACATTTAGTCTGAACAATAGGTCTTCTCTGAAAGTGCCCTTTTTTACTTCTTCAAAAAGATCTTTATTTGTGGCAGCTATAATCCTGACGTCAACCTTGATATTTTTACTTCCACCAACTCTCTGGAATTCCTGTGTTTCGATAATACGCAGTACTTTTGACTGAGTTGATAGCGACATATCTCCAACTTCGTCAAGAAATAATGTTCCTTCATCAGCAAGCTCAAATTTCCCTTTTTTACGTTCGAATGCTCCGGTAAAAGAACCTTTCTCATGACCGAATAATTCACTTTCTATAAGTTCCTGAGGAATTGCAGCGCAATTCATTTCAATAAATGGCTTATCCACTCTCGGGCTGTTTTCATGCAGAAGATGTGCAACAAGCTCCTTTCCCGAACCGCTTTCTCCGAGTATTAATACTCTGCTGTTGCTTTTAGCTGCCATATCAATTTGCTCTTTTAAATTCTGGATTTTTTTAGAACTTCCGACAAGTTTCCATTTTTTTGTAATGTCCTCTTTTAAAGCCCTGTTTTCAAGCTCTAATATTCTTTTTTCGAGAGCCAGTTTTGTTACCAGAAGAACTCTTTCGAGTGAAAGAGGTTTTTCGAGAAAATCATAGGCGCCCGAGCGTGTTGCTTTTACGGCGAGTTCAATGTTTGCATGCCCAGATATCATTACAACAGGCATGGTTGGATTCAGGGATTTTAGTTCTTTCATGGTTTCTATGCCATCAATCCCGGAGAGCCATACGTCAAGAAAAACAATATCAGGCGAATTTTCCTTCAAAAGTTTAATGGCTTCTTCTCCTGATGACGCTGTAATTACATCATAGCCTTCATCTTTGAATATATCCGAGAGTGTTTCCCTGATCCCTTCCTCATCATCTACTATCAGTACAAGCTTATCTGTCATCTATATCTCCTTTATTGGAATCTCTATTCTAAAAACTGAACCTTTTGGTATATTCTCTCTCACAGTTATTTTCCCGCCGTGTTCTTTAATAATTCTGTTTGCTATTGCAAGACCGAGCCCTGTGCCGCCTTTTCTTGTTGAAAAATTAGGTTGAAAAAGTCTTCCCATATCAGTTGTTTGAATTCCTGTTCCTGTATCTGCAATTTCAACAGAAAGATTATTCAATTCTGAATTGAAATCAATAACAACATCAATAACTCCGCTACCAGACATTGCCTGTATTGCGTTATCAAATATATTAATAAGAACCCTCTTGAATTGTTCTGTGTCAAGTTCAATAGGGGGAATATTATCAGGGATCGAAACATTTATCTTGATATTCTTATAGCCATAGTACAGATGAATTACTTCGTCAATAATATTATATAGGATAACTTCCTTCTTTTTTATTTCCGGCATTTTCCCGTATTTTGAAAAATCGTCAACAAGTTTTTTTAAACTGTCAACCTGTTTGATAATTGTCTGGATAGATTGGGGGAAAGTTTTTTCAAAATCTTTATCTTTGTTAATCCATTTTTTCATCATACGTTCAGTTGCAAGTTTTATAGGCGTTAAAGGATTTTTGATTTCGTGAGCTATTTTTTTTGCAGCATCCTGCCATGTTAGAGCTTTTTGAGCTTCTATAGCTTCTGTAATATCATCAAATACAACAAGCATTCCGATATATTTTTCATTGTCTTTAAGACTTGTTATGAAAATGTTAAGAGATAGTTTTTTATCTCCAATCATTGTGCTAACCTGTTTTTTAACAGGCCTGAACTGTCTTCCCTCTATGCTTTTAACTATTTCTTTTATCTCCTGTGAATCAATTTTTGATAAGAGTTCATTGTAATTTTTATTTATAACTTCATCATGTCTCAATCCGAGAATCATGCATGCTGCTCCATTTATCATGGAAATTTCCCCTTTAATATCAAGCATAATAACGCCGGAATTTATGTTATCAAGTATATTTTTAAGGTACAGGTACGCTGACTGAATGGATTCTTTGCCTGCCTTTAAATTTTTTACCATTTCATTAAAAGAATTTATGAGAATGCCCATTTCATCTTCTTTTTCTAAATTGATGTGTACATCGAGATTCCCGGAAGATACCTGCTGATTGGCAAAAACGAGCATCTGTATCGGATCGGTTATATTTCTTGAGATCCTTAAAGCAACCCAGAGCGCAAAGAATACAACTATTGTAGTGATAAAACCGAGTATCAGAAGATAATTCGCTTTTACAGGAACTTTTAAGGATTCTAAAGTAAGGTAATTTTCATAAGCATCATTGATTTTCTCTGCGTTCTTTGTAATTTTTGAAGGCATATAAGTCTCTACAACCACTACTTTTACAACCCTGCCATTTTTATACTCTGGCACAGCAGCCCTTATAAGGTCTCTATTATCTCCTGAAACAACTTCAGCTCCTTCTTTGCCCTCGAATGCAGCTTTAATAGTTTCGGTTGCTTCTTCGGGAAGATGGTAAATATATTTTACTGTGTAGTTTTTCTGGAAATTTTTTTCATTATATATCTGTTCTCTGGCAAAAATAAGAGCATTTTGTTTTTCATTTTCATAGACTGTTTTTGCGATTTCAACCGAGCTTTCAATCGGAATCTTGATTTGAGGAATAAACCAGCGATCTATATAATTTGTGATTAAACCGCTTGCTATAAAAAACAAAAGAGCAGAAGGAATCAAGGTTATAATTACAAATATTGTAACAAGTCTTGTTTTGAATTTATAACCCGGAACCTGATGTTTTCTCTCAAAAAAAAGTTTCACGAGACTTTTTGCTATGAAAAAAATCAGGACAAGTAGTGCTACAAAAGTGAGGTTAAAAAGAAGCAGAAGTATAATCTGTGTTGGGAAAGGGATTATTTCATGCCTGACATAGTGGATTTCCAGGGCAAATGATATGATTATAAAAATCGCAGACAGAAAAAGAAAAATCTTAAATCTTAACTCTTTCATTTAAGTGAGCCGGCTGTGAAATATTTAGATTCTTTTTTTATTTTAAATGAATTTTCGGATACAAAAAACATAAAATAGCCGAGTATAGGAGGGAGTTTTCTGATTTTTGATTCAGCTGTCACCCTTACAAAATATACGCCATTTTCAATATCTTTAATATTCGCAAGTTTTATATTTTCGAAATTTAATGCCCATTGAAGCATGGATTCAAATGATTTAAACCTTTTCCTCACCTGAGATGTTCCGTCATTTGAAGTTGCTATAAATTCAGTTTTCACAGGATCAACCTTAATTGTTCTTGTGAATGATTTGCCTGCAATAAATTCATCAGGCCACATTTCCCATACTCTGAAGAGATCTATGTGAAAGACTAATTCTTTTTTTATTCCATTTTTTATTTCTTCAAGAAATTTGTCATCAAAGGTTATGGAAGTTGTGACATATATTTCATTTTCGTATATTTTTACCTCAGGGCCTGAGATTTCGGCAGCTATTAAGCTCGATTGAGACGAAGAAAAAATAAAGATGAGAGCTATAAGAAACAAAATTATATCTTTCTTAAAACAGTCTATAAATATTTTTTTCATCATTATTCCTATGAACAAAGGCTTGACTTATTTCAAAAATTGTATTTTCATTATAGCATAGTAGGTTAAACCAGTACTAAAATAGTCAGTAAACTCAATTTGTAAGGAGGATGATATGGAGATAAAAACAGTTAAAATTAAAATACCCGAAGGTTGCAATATAATACTCGGACAGACTCATTTTATAAAAACTATCGAAGACCTTTATGAAATCATTGCAACCACAGTTCCCGGAGCAAAATTTGGGATAGCTTTTAACGAAGCATCAGGACCATGTCTTATCAGAACAGAAGGGAATGATAACGACCTTATTAATACATGTGTTGATAATCTTAAAGAGACAGGCGCGGGTCATGTATTTTGTGTTTTATTAAAAAATGCTTTCCCGATAAATGTTCTGAATCAAATTAAGAATTGTCCCGAGGTATGCCGCATTTTCTGCGCCACTGCCAATCCGCTTGAGGTTGTAATATGTGCTACCGAGCAAGGCAATGGCATTATTGGAGTAATAGACGGTTTTTCACCAAAAGGAGTAGAGACTCCCGGGGATAAAGCTCACAGAAAAGAGTTTCTGAGAAAAATAGGATATAAACTTTAGTCAATGTTTCAATGAAGATTTTATTTGATATTGGAAAATAATCATTAATATACGTATAACAATTTGGAGGAATAAATTATGCTACCAGAACTTAAGTATGATGAAAAAGGGCTTATCCCGGCAATAATTCAGGATGTTAAAACAGGTGAAGTTTTAATGATGGCTTATATGAATGAAAAGTCTTTGCAGATGACTGTAGAAACAGGATACACCCATTTCTGGTCTCGTTCGCGGCAAAAATACTGGAAAAAAGGAGAGACATCCGGGCATGTTCAGGAGGTAAAGGAGATATTATACGATTGTGACGCAGATACTTTGCTTGTCAAGGTAATACAACACGGCTCTGGTGCATGTCACACAGGCAACAGGACATGCTTTTACAGAAATATTAAATAGACAGAGTCAGGAGAATGAAATGAGTAAATACAAGTGTTCGGTATGTGGTTATATTTATAATCCCGAAGAAGGAGACCCTGATTCAGGAATTTCTCCCGGAACACCTTTTGAAAATCTTCCGAATGATTGGAAATGTCCTGTATGCGGGGCAGAAAAATCAGCATTTGAAAAAATTGATTGATTTTTATAATTGTTCTTAAAATTGTATAATTCGGGTCAGAGGGAGGATTTTTATGTCAGGAAATAAAAGAAAGACATTAAAAAAGACACCAACCTATATTATAGGACTTGATGAAATTTTAAATGGCGGATTGCCTCACGGGCGAACTTCGCTTATTTTTGGAACTCCAGGAAATGGTAAAACAGTGATGGGAGTAGAATTTCTTTATAGAGGGGCTATTAATGGTGAGCCTGGTATTTTTCTCGGTTTTGAAGAAACAGTGAAAACCCTATGCGAAAATGCGCTTACCATGGGTTTTGATCTTTCATATTTGAAGAAAAAGAATCTAATATTTCTTATGAATGGGCAGATTGAACCTGATGTAATTGTGAGCGGGAAGTTTTCGCTCAAACCATTGCTTTCCATTATTTCAGGAAAAGCAAAAGAAATAGGCGCAAAGAGAATTGTTCTGGATGCTCTGGATGTGGTATTTGGTTTATTAGAAAATCCTATTCAGGTACGTTCGGAATTATATCAGTTAAATCTATGGCTTATGAAGCTCGGACTTACCACACTTATTACTTTAAAACCAAGAGAAGGTTATCCAGGAACTTTGTTTCAGGATTACTTCTATTCAATATCAGATTGTGTTATCCATCTCGATGTTAGACAATTAGATCAGGTCTCCACAAGAAGATGTCGTGTAGTCAAATATCGGGGTTCTGATTTTGGAAGAAATGAATATCCTTTTATTATTACAAATAAAGGTATCCGTTTAATTCCGATTACAAAGTTTGACTTGAGGCATAAACCTTTTGGAGAGAGAATTTCTTCAGGCATTAAAAGACTCGATGAGATGCTCGGAGGAGGCTATCAGAGAGCATCATGTATTCTTTTTGCAGGTGAACCAGGAACAGGGAAAACTATTCTCGCATCAACTTTTGTTACGCAGATGTGCAAACAAAATGAAAGAGTTCTGTATTTAAGTTTTGAGGAATCACCTGATGCAATTACTCATAACGTAACAAGCGTTGGACTAAATCTCGAACGATTTTTAAACTCAGGGAAGCTTTTAATTTATGGAACAATGCCTGAGGCAACCGGTGTTGAAGAACATTTAATGAGACTTTTTGACAAAGTTGAAAGCTTTAGCCCACAACATGTGATTATAGATGCCATTTCTGCTTGTGAAAGAATAGGTGGAAAGGAAGCTGCATTTGATTATCTTATGCGTATTTTAAATTTCCTGAAGGAAAAAGGAATAACAGTAGTTCTTACAAACCAAACATCAGGGAGAAAATCACAGCTCGAAATATCAGGAAATGGAATATCATCCATGGTGGATACCGTCATTTTTATAACATATGTGCATGGTGAGAAAGAGGTTAATAGAACTATTCAGATTCTCAAAGCAAGAGGATCGAGCCATTCAAATAAAATAAAAGGATTCAGGATAAATGATAGCGGGATAGAGATTTATGATATTTAAATATTAAGGATTCAGAGAAAATATGGGGAGGGATAAATTGGCTGATAGCAAACGGGCTAAAAAGAAAGAAAAATTAGCTAATAAAACTGAGAAAAACAAAAATCTGCTTCATTATAATTTAAGGTTATTCATTGCAGGTGATGAACCAAATTCAAAAATGGCAGAAAAAACTTTGAAGGATATATGTGAAAAATACCTTCATGGCAGTTATAAACTCGAAATAATTGATGTGACTAAGGATTTTAATATATCACTTGAGGAAAAGGTCTTTTTTGCCCCGACTTTGATTATCGAGACTCCTGAATTTAAATCAAGAATTGTCGGTTCTCTGAACGATGTTCAAAAGTTACTTGAACTTCTCGGCTTGTCTGAAACAGGAGGGAATAAGTGAGCAAGAAGAAGCTAACTTACAAAGAACTACAGGAAAAGCTCACTCAGGCTGAAGAAGCTATAGAAGCATTACGTTCAGGAAGAGTAGATGTAATACTGGGTGAGAATTGCCCTCTTGTAATTAAGGCAAAACATTTTGAAGAAGAATCTAAAAAACTAAATGCTGCGATTGAACAGACATCTGATTGGGTTCTTATAACCGACAGGGATGGAACTATTGAATATGTAAATAAAGCTGTTGAAAGAATATCAGAATATGGCAGAGAAGAACTAATCGGCAAAAATCCAAGAATATTTAAATCAGGAAAACATAATAGAGAATTTTACAAAAATTTATGGGACACGATATGTTCCGGTAATACATTTAACGCAATATTGATAAACAGGAAAAAAACAGGAGATTTATTCGAACTGCATTATACAATAACACCCTTAAAAGACGAAGAAGGTCAAATTCATCATTTTATAGCTACAGCAAAGGATTTAACAGAACAAAAGATTCTTAAAGAACAGATAGAATATATATCGAAATATGATATTTTAACCGGTCTTTATAACAGGAAATATTTTGCACATGAAATTGACGAGTTGGCAGAAGAAGCTCAGAAACAGACAGTTAAATTTGCCGTGGTTGTTGTTGATATTGATAGATTTACAGCTTTGAATGATACCTTTGGTTTTGAAGCCGGGGATGAAATATTAAAAAGAGCGGGCAGGAGAATTGTCAATAGTATCTGTGCAGAATGTAAAGTTGCGCGGTTTGAAGCTGACAAATATGGAATACTCCTTTCTGATATAGAAAACCCTGAGGATATAATTTTGGTGCTTGAAAAAATAAGAAGCAATTTTAATAACTCATTCAAAATTGACAATGAAGATGTATTCCTCTCACTAAGCATGGGCATTTCAATATTCCCTGAAAATGGCAATAGCGCAGAAAATCTGATAAAAAATGCTGAAGTTGCTCTCTCAAAAGCGAAGTCAGTAAGGTTGAATAACTACCAGTTTTTCGAAGAAGAAATCAATATTAAAACCTCTGAATTTGTACATATGCAGAGACATTTATTTCACGCGCTCGAGAAAAATGAATTTATTATGCATTATCAACCTTATTTTGATTGTCAGACCCGTGAATTAAAGGGTTTAGAAGCATTGATCCGCTGGAATAGTCCAAAATTCGGTCTTGTGCTTCCCGGTATGTTTATACCATTTCTTGAAGAAACAGGGATGATACTGGAAGTTGGAAAATGGATTATAAGAACAGTGTGTAAACAGATTAAGACATGGATAAATAAAGGTTATGAAAAAAATATTGTTCCTGTATATATAAATCTTTCCTCAACGCAGTTTGCTCAAAAAAATCTTATGGATTTTATAAATGAGACAATAGAACAGACTGGTATAAAACCTGAATATCTCGGATTTGAGATTACTGAAAGCACATTTATAGAAGATATTGAAAATACAAAAGCTGTTCTTGAAAGTTTCAAACAAAAAGGAATTTCAGTAAATATAGATGACTTTGGAACAGGATATTCATCACTTAGCAGTTTATGGAAGTTGCCCTTTAATAATTTAAAGATAGATTGTTCTTTTATCAAAGAATTAACAAGTAATCCTGATAATACTTTTATAGTAATAACAATAATCTCACTTGCCCATAACCTTAATATTAAGACAATCGCCGAAGGAGTTGAGAATGAACTCCAATGGCAGACTCTTCGCATTCTGAAATGCGATATGGTGCAGGGATACTATTTCAGTAAGCCTTTGTCAGCGGATGAAATTGAGAGATTCCTTAAGAGTTAAAACTCGTTGGAATAAGAAGGAGATTTTATATATGGAAGATTTAAAGCATTCCGAGACATGGAGAGTATTCAGAATTCAATCAGAACTTGTTGAGGGTTTTGAGACTTTAAATGACCTTGGTCCTGCGGTGGCAATTTTTGGGAGTTCCCGCATGAAGCCAGGCTCACATTATTACAAAAAAGCTGTTGAACTTGGCAGATTTCTTTCGAATTCAGGTTTTTCAGTTATAACAGGCGGAGGGCCCGGAATTATGGAAGGCGCCAATAGAGGAGCCAAGAAAGGCAAGGGAAAATCAGTTGGACTGAATATAGAAATTCCGGCAGAACAGCATCCCAATCCTTATCAGGATATAAATCTTTCTTTCAGATATTTTTTTATCAGAAAACTAATGTTTGTCAAATATTCGATGGCTTTTATTATATTTCCGGGCGGATTTGGCACAATGGATGAATTGTTCGAGGCATTGACCTTATCTCAAACAAAAAAGATAGGAGTATTCCCTATAATTCTATTTGGTAGCGAATACTGGTCTGGATTGGTTGAATGGTTCAGATCAACACTTATACCGCACAATACAATTGATGCAAAGGATCTCGGGTTATTCAGTGTTGTTGATGAAGTTCATGAAGTCTGTGGAATTTTGCAGGAATACAGAAAAGCATATAATCAGGAAATACCCGAATGCAAACAACTAAGATAATTATTTACGGGGATGTACCATGCGGTAATCCACGGGTCTTTCTTTAAGACCTTTATCTGACCATATACCAAGCTTATTTTTACGCGCTGTTGATTGAGCTGCTGTTAATTCATTGACATACTTTACATTGGGTGGAAAAGTAAAAAGCATTGCATAACCATTTTCAAGCATTTTTTGATTAATTAACTGCCCGTCAGCAGTTCTTAAATAAGCCAGTAATCTGCCATATTTATCTCTTTTATCAATGTCGTATTCAATAGATACTTTCCAGCCCGAAGAACTTATTATAGATTGGAGAAATTCTTTTGATTTTTCGCCCCATGGTTTTTGTGCCAGTTCAGGTGCATCAATGCCAATTAGCCTTATCTTCTCCTCTTTTTTACCAATTCTCGCGGTAAGTGTATCTCCATCCGCTATTGATAAAACAGAAACTAAAGAATCTGTAGTCTTATCCTTTGTAGTGCTTATATTTTCATTTATCAGATAAAACACAGCGACAATAATAAAAATTATCGAAGTAAATAGATTTGCCTTCTTAAACTTTCTATTTTTTATATTCATAATGCATATTATAAACTTTTGAGGTTATAATATGCATATGCAATTAATACCGGGACCCGGATATACAATCACCATTAGACTTGAAATGCCAAAACAGGTAGGACTTTTTTCTTCTGTAGCTTCTGTTATAAACAAAGTGGGTGGTGATATATGCGCTTCTGATATTGTGAAAACCAGTAGCAGTTCTGTTTTCAGGGATTTTACTGTAAATGCACGCGATGACGAACATGAAAAGGAAATAATAGAGGCTGTAAAGAAAATTGAAGGAGTCAGAATAGTACATGTATCTGACAGAACATTTCTTTCCCATCAGGGTGGCAAAATTGAAATACACAACAAGCTCCCGATAAAAGACCGCAATGACCTTTCAAGAGTTTACACTCCGGGTGTAGCCCGAATATGCATGGCAATTTATAATGACAGACAGAAAGCTTACCGTTATACAATAAAAAGAAATTCTATTGCAATCATAACTGATGGCACAGCAGTTCTCGGACTTGGAGACATAGGACCTGAAGCAGCATTGCCTGTTATGGAAGGCAAAGCAATGATATTTAAAGAGTTTGCAAATATTGATGCTTTTCCTTTGTGCCTTTCCACAAGTAAACCTGATGAAATAGTAAATACGATTATAAACATATCACCCTCATTTGGTGGCATTAATCTCGAAGATATTTCTGCTCCGAGATGTTTTGTAATTGAGGAGAAACTTAAAAAAGAACTTGATATTCCGGTATTCCATGACGACCAGCACGGCACCGCAGTTGTGGTGCTCGCTGCTCTATTGAACTCATTAAAAGTAGTTCACAAAAAGATGGAGGATTTAAAGGTTGTTATTTCCGGTGCAGGAGCAGCAGGTATTGCATGTTGCAAAATATTAATAGAAACAGGTGTGAAAAATATAATTGTCTGTGATACATCAGGCTCGATATATGAAGGCAGAACCAATAACATGAACCCTGCTAAAAAATGGGTTTCTGAAAATACAAATCAGGATAAATTTAAAGGAAGCCTCCCGGATGCTTTAAGTGGAGCCGATGTTTTTATAGGTGTCTCGACAGGAAATATATTAACTGTAGAGGATATTAAGAAAATGGCTGGTGATTCTATTGTTTTTGCGCTTGCCAATCCTGTGCCTGAAATTTCACCTGATGAAGCTTTGCCTTTTGTAAGAATTATGGCAACAGGAAGGTCTGATTATCCAAATCAGATAAATAATATGCTCTGTTTCCCTGGACTTTTCAGGGGATTGCTTGATTCAAGGGCAAGAATGGTTAATGAAGAAATCAAACTTGCTGCAGCAAAAGCAATAGCTTCAGTAATAGATGAAAAAGACCTGAGCGAAGATTATATAATACCAAGTATCTTCAATAAGAGAGTTGTTCAAGCAGTTGCATCTGCGGTTGAAGAAGAAGCATATAGAACAGGAGTTGCAGGAAAAGAGAGATGAATTCTTATATTGAAAAGAAGATACTAAAATACAAAGACAACTCAGTTATAGAAACTATTGACTATATTGCTGTTGAAAAAAAATTACAGGTAGTAATTAATGGTAAAGAAATTGTTAGTTTTTTCTGCACACCTTTACAAGTTAGAGAACTTGTAATAGGTTTCTTGCTTACCGAAGGAATTCTCAAAGGTCATTTTTGCGCGGAATCCCTGTCAATTAACTATGGCGATGAAATAACCGTAAATATAACTCTCGATGGTGAGATTGAGGAACGCCAGATGACAATAACATCCGGGTGTGTTGGTGGTGTTACTTTTTCTGCCAAAAAAGAATTAAACAGAATATCTGATAATTTTGTTTTAAATGCAGAAACATTAAAAAAGTTATTTATTGATTTTAACCAGAGAGCTGAACTCTTCAGAATGACAGGGTGTGTCCATGGCGCTGCGATCGCAGACAGGGATGGAATAATTTATTTTTCCGAAGATATTGGAAGACACAATGCGGTTGACAAAATTATTGGATGCTGTATCCTTGAGAATATACCATTCCCGGAGAAAATTCTAATGGCGAGCGGCAGACTTTCGTCAGAAATTGTAACAAAAGCAGGGAAATGGGGAATACCTGTTATCTCGAGCAGAACCTCGCCAACCAGCCGCGCGGTTGAAATTGCTGAAAAAGCAGGGATTACACTCGTAGGTTTTGTAAGAGGGGACAGGTTCAATATCTATTCAAACTCCCATCGCATAAAAACTTAATTTATGCACAAACACTATTTATGATATAATTTTTTAATGAACACCGTTAAAAACATTCCTTATATAAGCCCTGAAGATTTGCCGAAAGTGCCATTTGTGATAAACGGCATTTCTTCGAGATTTATCCGCGAGAATAAAATAGTGCCTCTTGAAATGAAAAACAACATTCTGAAAGTTGTCATGGCAAATCCGGATGATTCTTCTGTAATAGATGCTTTGAGGGTTGCGACATCTTATGATATTGTTGTTTATACTTCAGACAAAAATATTCTTGAAGAATATATTTCCCGTTTCTTTGAACAGGAATCGCAAAATATAAACAGGATCATAGAAGACATTGGAGACAGGAGCATAGAATTTCTCAGGGATGAAGAAGAAGATATAGGCCATCTGAAAGACCTTGCATCAGAAGCGCCGATAATCCGGCTTGTTAATATGCTTATAACGAGAGCTGTTGAAAGCAGGGCGAGTGATATTCATATTGAACCTTTTGAAGATGAACTTAAGGTGCGTTATCGCATAGACGGAGTTTTGCATGATATTGAATCAACTCCAAAGAGACTGCAGGCTGCTATTGTATCGAGAATAAAGATTATGGCAAAACTTAATATAGCAGAGAGAAGGCTGCCACAGGACGGGCGCATAAGGCTTAAAATAGGCGAGAAAGAGCTTGATTTAAGAGTTTCGACAATTCCGGTGTTATACGGTGAAAGTGTTGTTATGAGACTCCTGCATAAAGAAGGAATTGTTATAGACCTGAACCTTCTCGGATTTCCTGCCCATACTCTTAGTCTGTTCAACCAGTTAATTCAGAAACCGAATGGAATAATTCTTGTGACAGGACCAACTGGAAGCGGGAAAACCACCACTCTTTATGGTGCGCTTGACAAAATCAATGCACCTGACAAAAAGATTATAACTGTTGAAGACCCTGTTGAATATCAATTAAAGGGAATAAATCAAATTCAGGTAAAACCGCAAATAGGGCTTAATTTTGCAAATACTTTGAGGCATATTGTCAGGCAGGACCCTGATATTATCATGATAGGTGAAATCAGAGATCTTGAGACAGCGGAAATTGCGATTCAATCAGCCTTAACAGGCCATCTGGTATTTTCAACATTGCATACAAATGATGCACCGAGCGCTATTACAAGGCTGCTTGATATGGGGGTTGAAAATTTTCTTCTTTCATCTACCATAAGAGGAATACTTGCTCAGAGACTTGTCAGAGTTATCTGCCCTGTATGCAAAGAACCTGATGAATCCATTGCTGATAAAGAACAATTAAGTCTCTTTGGCATTAACAGCTCAGTTCAGATATATCATGGAAAAGGCTGCGAAAAATGTGCTTTTACAGGATATTATGGCAGGTCAGGAATATTTGAATTGCTTGTTATTGATGATGACATCCGGAAGCTGATTCTGAAAAATGCTGATTCAAATCAAATAAGAGACGCTGCAAGAAAAAATGGCATGAAAACTCTTCTTGAAGACGGCGGAGACAAAATCAAAGCAGGCGTTACAACCATCAGCGAAGTTCTTAGAGTTACACAGGAAGCCTGAAAAAGCTGTTATTATCTGGATTGAACAATATCAAGAATTATCTCTTTCTCTTCCATATCAACTCTGTCTATTCTTACTTTGATTTCCTTCCCTATCGTAAAAGTGCGTTTAGTATGCCTACCATAAAGAGTCATATTGTGCTCATTATAGTGGTAAAAATCATCTGTCATATAAGAGACATGAAGAAATCCTTCCACAAAAAAATCTTTTAGTCTCGCTCTCAGTCCGTAAGGTGTTATACCTGTAACTTTTGCATCAAATTCATCTCCAACCTTGTCTTTCATAAACCAGACTCTCATTGCGTCCAGTACTTTACGTTCTGCTTTATCGGCAAGCCTTTCAGTGTAAGAAGAACTAAAAGCAATGTCAGGCAATATGCTATCTAACTCCTTAATTCTCCTGTCCGAAAGATTTTTTTTGTATAAAACTTCTCTAAGAATTCTGTGCACCACAAGATCAGGATACCTTCTAATAGGAGAAGTAAAATGAGTGTAACATTCCGAGGCAAGTCCAAAATGTCCTACATTTTGATTTGAATAGCGCGCCTGTTTCAAACTCTTTAAAATTATTGAATGGATAATCTCTTCTTCGGGTCTTCCTTTTATTTTCTTGAGAATTCCGGAAATTTCAGAAGGTTTGATTATTTTAGTTTTATTTCTGTTTTGCCCTGATCTTTTTGAAGGAATTATTGCTTGAAGTAGTTTTGCGAGATTTTCCATTTTTACGGAGTCAGGTTCTTCATGAACTCTGTAAAGAGAAGGGATACCGAGTTTTTCAAGGTATGAGGCAACTGCCTCATTTGCGGAAATCATAAATTCTTCAATCAACATATGCGCTAAATTTCTTTCAGCAGTTAGAATAGTTTCAGGTCTTCCTGTTACGTCAAGAACAATTTCAGGTTCTGGTAGGTCAAAATCAAGACTGCCTCTATTTAATCTTTTATTTCTCAGAAGACCGCATAATTCACTCATGAGTTCAATATCTTGAAGCAGATAATCATATTTTTTGCGTTCTGTTGAATCATTATCAACCAGTATTTTTCTTACCGATGTATAAGTCATTCTTTCATTACTTTTTATTAAACTCGGATAAAAACTCGAAGATATAAGAGCTCCGTTTCTTTCGAAATCCATTTCCACAGTGAATGAAAACCTTTCAACATCTGGTTTCAGACTGCAAAGGTCTTCAGAGAGTTCTTTCGGAAGCATTGGAATTACTCTGTCGGGGAAATAAACACTCGTGCCCCTCTTGCGGGCTTCCAGATCTAAGGATGAGTTTTCTTTTATAAAATATCCGACATCTGCAATGTGAACAAACAAAGTATAACCATATGGACTTAATTTAATAGAAACAGCATCATCAAAATCCTTTGCTCTTTCTCCATCAATGGTGATTGTGTTAAGACTGCGAAGATCTTTTCTTCTTAATTGCTGAGGCAGATTGTCAGGAATTTTTTGATAAAGGAATTTTGCCTCTTCCTTAACAGCAGGAGGGAATCGTGATGGCAGATTAAATTCTTCTATGATCGCTTCAATCTCTGATAACGGATCTTCTGGCTTACTGAGAATTTTAACTATTTTACCAGAAGCGGGTTTTCTATTTTCAGGATGGCTTACAATTTCTGCAATTACAGTATCACCATTGCGTGCTCCTGCCCGATCTTTAGGAGGAATGATAAGGTCAAAGTTAATAGCCCTGTCTTTTGGTTTTACAAAAAAGCCGGTTTTTGAAGTTATGAATTTGCCTGAAATTCTTTGATGAACCCTGTGTAGAATTCTTATAATTCTTCCTTCTCTTTTTTGCCAGTTTTCTACTCTTACAAGTACTCTATCATTATTCATTGCACCGGCATTTGCCCATGAAGGAATGAAAATATCTCTTTCACCGGGTTTATCCATTATCACAAAACCATATCCATCTTTATGGGCTTCATAAAAGCCGCTCACAAGATTCATATCTTCAGCAGGACCATATAATCCTTTTCTCGTCAGAACTATTTCGCCCTGTTTTACCAGATTTCTTAGAGCTTTCTTGAGAGCGCGTGCTTCTTTATGGTTTAATCCTAAGAGGATTACAATTTCCTTGAAATTAACAGGTTTCTTTATCTTTTCTCTGAAAAAACTCAGAATAGTTTCGTTGTCCATATTAATTGTAAGTTTCGGCAAGAATAAGATTAGAAGCAAAAATAGATTTCTTTATAGCTTCAATTGTTTCAGGCATAATTGCCTCCTTGATATTTCTATTTTATCACAAGCTGCAGGATATATCTTAATGTATAAATTGACAAAGATTTCATGTGTATTTTACAGTAAATAGATAACTTACCTTAGCTTATTTTTAAATATATGCCTTGAGATTATATAAAATGTGTATCAAAAATATTTAAGGAGGACAAGAATTTGCTTAAATCAATAGAAGATATAAGCCCGACAAAAAAGCGTATCAGCATAGAAATCCCTGTAGAAATAATAGAGAAAGAATTTAATTCTTCTCTTGAAATTTTAAGAAACAGGGTAAAAATTCCTGGTTTCAGGCCGGGCAAGGCTCCTGTTAATCTTATTGAAAAAAGGTTTGGTAAAGAAATAGAGGCAGAAGTTTTAGATAAATTAATTCCTGAACATTATAATATGGCTTTAAGGGAAGCTGATTTGCAGCCTGTTTCAATGCCTGAAATGCAGGAAAAATTTGAATTTAAAAGGCATAATCCTATTAACATGACTTTTGTAATCGAAGTTCTTCCAAAAATAGAAAATTTGAATTATGAAAATATCAAAGTTGAAGATATTCCTGTAACAGTGGAAGATTCTGATGTTGATTCAATGCTCAAGCAATTGCAGGAACAGAAGGCTGTGCTTGAAGTTTCAGAAGAACCTGTCTCTATGGATGACCTTATAAGTTTTGAACTCGCAGATTCTAAACTCGAAGGTGATGAAGAAGTTCCGGAACTAAAGGAAGCTCTCGAAACAATGGGAAACGAAATTTTTCCTCCTGACATTATGGAAAGAGCTCTGGGCAAAAAGAAAGATGACATTATTGAATTTACAAGAACATTCGAAGATAATTTTAAATATGAAAAATTAAGAGGCAAAACAGCGACAATAAGACTTGTATTGAAAGAAATAAAGAAAAAATCTCTGCCGTCTATCGATGATGAATTTGCCAAAGATCTTGGTTATAATGACATGAATGAGTTAAGAGAAAAGTTAAAGGAAAGAATTCATAGTTTTAAAAAACAACAGATTCAGAGAATACAAAAGGCTTCAATTATAAATAACCTGATTGAGTCAATAAATCCTCCTGCCCCTGAATCTTTAGTCAACAGGGAGATAGAGGCACTAATAATGCAGAAGAGTGTATCAGAAGAAGAGCCCGCTGTTGAGACTGATTCAGTAAAGGAAGTTCTTGATATTGCTGCCGAAAAAAAACCTGAGGAGAATCCAATTAAACAGCAGAAAGCTATTAAGGAAGCAGAAGATGAAGAATTAAAACGCAGAGAAAAAGCAATTAAGAATGTCCAGGCTTCTATGATTATTGATGCCATAGGCAAAAAAGAAGCTATTTTTGTAACTGATGACGAAGTTGACAGGCGCATAGAATTGATTGCCAGGAGTTTGTCAGCTACTCCAGAAGCTCTGAGGAGTTTTTATATGTATAAAGAAGGTTCACTGGATAGTCTGAAACACTCGATATTCCAGGAAAAAGTACTCGATTTTCTTTTATCAAAAGCATCTATTGAGGCAAAGGAGAATAAATGAGCATCATACCTATTGTTATAGAACAAACAGGACGCTCTGAAAGAGCCTATGATATTTATTCAAGGCTGCTGAAAGACAGGATTATTTTTATCGGAAGTGGCATTGATGATAATGTGGCTAATATTGTTATTGCGCAACTATTGTTTTTACAGACTGAAGACCCTGAAAAAGATATTCATCTTTATATTAATTCACCGGGAGGCATCGTATCCTCTGGTCTTGCAATTTATGACACCATGCAATATGTCAAACCAGATATAGCAACTTACTGTATTGGTCAGGCTATGAGCATGGGAGCTTTACTTCTTTCTGCAGGAACCAAAGGCAAGAGATACGCATTGCCGCATTCAAGAATTATGATACATCAGCTTATGGGAGGATTTCAGGGACAGGCAACCGATATAGAAATACATGCCCGTGAAATTCTTAAGATGAAGGATGCCTTAAATAAAATACTTTCAATTCACACAGGACAATCCATCGAAAAAATACAGATAGATACTGATAGGGATTTCTTCATGTCCGGACAGGAAGCAAAAGAATATGGAATAGTCGATGAAGTAATTTCAAGCATAAAAGACAGGAGGCCAAATGGCTAAAAAGGATGAGACCAGCCTTAAATGTTCCTTTTGCGGTAAAGGACATGCTGAAGTAAAAAAACTAATAGCCGGCCCTTCTGTATATATTTGCAATGAGTGTGTTGAACTATGCAATGAAATAATAGCTGATTCAATTCAAGATGAAATAAAGAGATCAACCTATTCAAATCTTCCTTCGCCGAAAGAGATACATAAATTCCTCAATGATTATGTCGTCGGACAGGAAAGAGCCAAGAAAATATTATCAGTTGCGGTTCATAATCATTATAAGAGGATTAATAACCCTCCGGGTTCTGATATTGAATTACAGAAAAGCAATATCTTACTTTTAGGTCCTACGGGCACTGGCAAGACATTATTTGCACAGACTCTCGCAAGAATTCTTGATGTTCCTTTTGCGATTGCGGATGCAACAACTCTGACTGAAGCAGGTTATGTGGGAGAAGATGTTGAAAATATTATTCTTAAGTTATTGCAGGCATCTGAATATGATGTAGAACGTGCTCAGAGAGGAATAATATATATTGATGAAATAGACAAAATAAGCAGGAAATCAGATAATCCCTCTATAACAAGAGATGTATCCGGAGAGGGTGTTCAGCAGGCTTTGCTTAAATTAATTGAAGGAACAATAGCAAATATACCACCTCAGGGTGGCAGAAAACATCCCCAGCAGGAATACATTCAGGTTAATACTACAAATATTCTTTTTATATGTGGCGGTGCATTTGTGGGACTTGATGAAATAATAGAAAAACGCATAGGTCAGCGAACTGTGGGATTTGTTTCTGAAACAGTTATGAGAAAAGACAGAAAGATTGGAGAGATGCTCAGTCTTGTTGAACCAGAAGACCTTATTAAATATGGCATGATACCCGAATTTGTCGGCAGAATGCCTGTGGTTGCAGCACTCGATGAATTAGATGAGACTGCTTTAATAAAAATATTGACCGAGCCCAAGAATGCTCTAATCAAACAATACCAGAAACTCTTATCATTCGAGAACGTAAAGCTGAAGTTTACTGAAGGAGCTCTGACAGCTATCGCTAAAAAAGCAATTCAACGTAAAACAGGTGCACGCGGACTCAGATCCATTCTCGAAGATATTATGCTTGATGTTATGTATGATATTCCGTCCCAAAAAGGTGTCAGAGAATGTCTTGTAACAGAGGAAACAATAAATAGAAAAGAAATGCCTTTATTGATATATGAAAAAAAAGCAGAATCAGCCTGAGTTATATACTGAATGACTATATACGTGTTTTACCAGATGAAACAGCCTTTTCAATTGCTGTTCTGATTTTTTCTCTTAATTCTTTTTCTGTTATCTGGCTTATGGTATTTTCGATATAGATTATTTCTTCATCCGAAAGTTTTTTATTTTCTTTTTTGAATATTTTTGAATTTTTGTTGTATGTTGTAGCCTGAACTCTTCCTATCCTGAATCGTATTGATTTAACACCGTAAGAATCGAGTTTAGAGATAATTTCATTCCTGAAAAATTTAAGTTCCTGCATCCACGCAGGCGAATCAACATTGATTAGGAGTTCACCTTCTGAAAAGTTTAATGGATAAATATGTGATACTAATGGAGGGTGGAAAATATTGTACCAGTTTTTTTTTAATCTGGAAAGCCTTGCACCATCTTCTAAATCAAAGTTTTTTATCAGAGGTGCAAGGAGAATGTCCAGACGTTTCACTATAGTGCTTTTTTTACTGAACCTGAACGGAGACAGCGGGTGCAGACATAAACTTTCTTTGAGCCTGTTTCTGTAACAATGCGCAATCTCTGCAAGTTCGGCGTTAAAATTCTTTTGGTTTTATTGTTTGCGTGACTGACATTATTACCGATAATTCTTTTCTTTCCGCATACAGAACAAATTGCCATATTTTGAAATTCCTCCTTTAATAATTGCATTCAGTAGGTCTATTATGATAACATGTTAAAACCAATGTTACAAGAGTAGTTTTGCGGGATGGTGACCTCTTTTTTGTCCCGTCAAATTAAAATAAATTAATGGATTGATTAAAATGCAGAAAATTAGAATATATGAGCTTGCAAGAAAATTAGGTGTTCCTAATAAAATTATAATCGTGGAACTTGCCAATCTCGGCATAGAAGGCAAGACCCATTCATCAAATATCGAACCAGATCTTGCGTCCAGAGTTGAACAAATAATAAGAAGAAAACGCGGGGAAACAGTTCTTGAAATTGTTCCTCAAGCTGAAACAAAAGAGACAAAAGAAAAGGAAGTAGCGCCTCCTGTTGAAAAACCTGTTTCTGAAAAGAAAAAGGAAGCAAAACCACATATTCCCGAAGCAGAAAAAGCAATAGCAGTTGAGGAGACTAAAAAAGAAGAGAAGAAAAAACCTGAAATCGTCAGGCCAGAGCCAGAAACAACAAAGATTGAGAAAGCAAAACACGAGAAACATGAACATATAGCCAAGGAAGTAAAAGTTCATGAAATCAAAAAACCTGTCATACCCGAAGAAGAAGAAGAAACAAAAATCCCGGACAGATTTAAAAAAGAGATCGAAGTAGAAAAAATAGAAAAATTCAAGACAAAACCCGGGATGCAAAGAGCATTTCAGACTATCAGAAAAATAGAACCAAAAAAATGGCATGATCAGAGAATCGCCAGGCGCCCCGGAAAATTCAGACAGATGCCTGTTGAAGAGAAAAAAATACAGCCACCCCCTGTTATTCACAGGAAGAAAACCATTAAACTGCAGGAAGGTACTACAGTTAAGGAATTTGCAGAGCTTATAAGTGTTAAGCTATCCGATGTTATAAAGAAATTTATGGAACTCGGCTACATGCCCACAATTAATCAGCCTGTGGATACAGATGCAGCTTTACTTATAGCCGATAGCTTTGGTGTAAAATTGGAACTCGCGGCTGTCGAAGAAGATGTTCTTGAGCAGGAAGTTCAGGAAGAAGCAAGTAACTTGATTCAGCGACCTCCGGTTGTAACTATCATGGGTCATGTTGATCATGGCAAAACATCACTTCTTGACGCTATCAGAGAGACAAAGGTTACAGAATCAGAAGCAGGCGGGATTACCCAGCATATTGGTGCTTACAAGGTTAATCTTGGAGGAAAGGATATTGTATTTCTTGATACACCGGGGCATGAGGCATTTACTTCAATGAGAGCAAGGGGAGCAAGGGTTACAGATATTGTGGTTCTTGTTGTGGCTGCAGATGATGGTGTAATGCCGCAAACAGTAGAGGCAATTAATCATGCCAAGGCTGCAAATGTACCTATTGTTGTTGCGATTAATAAAATTGACAAACCAGAAGCTAATATATCGAAGGTTAAAAATGAACTTGCAGAACATGGAATAATTTCAGAGGAATGGGGAGGCCAGAATATTTTTGTTGAAGTTTCTGCGAAAAAAAGAATCGGGATAGAAAAGCTTCTCGAGATGATACTACTTCAGGCTGAAATAATGGAATTAAAAGCCAATCCTGACAGACAGGCAAGAGGCACAATTATAGAAGCAAAACTTGACAGGGGCAGAGGACCTGTTGCTACAGTTCTTGTACAATCAGGAACTTTAAGGGTTGGAGATGCTTTTCTTGCAGGGGTTCATTCGGGTAAAGTCAGGGCATTAATAGATGACACAGGAAGAAGAATAGATGAAGCAGGACCCTCTACGCCGGTTGAAGTAATCGGTTTTTCGGAAGTTCCTTCATCAGGAGATATTTTTACTGTAGTGGATGATGAAAAAAGGGCGAGACAGATAGCTCTTGCAAGACAACAAAAACAAAAACTTGCAGAGATTGCAAAGGCAAAGAAACTGACTCTTGATGAAGTATATGCAAAGATTAAAGAAGGTGAGATTAAGGAATTAAACATAATAATCAAAGGTGATGTGCAGGGTTCGGTTGAAGCGATAAAAGATGCTTTTGAGAATATCACACATCCGCAGGTAAAAGTTAAGGTTATACATACATCTGTTGGTGGTATAAATGAATCAGATGTAATGCTTGCTACAGCATCAAGCGCTATAATAATAGGGTTTAATGTAAGACCGGAAATCAAAGCCTCTCAAATTGCTGAAAAAGAAGGAGTTGATATAAGGCTTTACAATGTTATATATGAAGCTATTGAGGATGTTAAAAAAGCTCTTGAAGGTCTTCTTGAACCCACGCTTAAGGAAAAGATTCTTGGCAGGGCAGAAGTCAGACAGATATTCCCCATATCCAGAATCGGTACTGTTGCAGGATGTTATGTTCTTGATGGTACTATAAGCAGGGCAAGTGACGGTGTAAGAATAATAAGAGATAATATTGTTGTTTATGAAGGTAAAATAGGTTCTTTAAAAAGAATCAAAGAAGATGTCAGAGAAGTACAAAGCGGTTATGAATGCGGCATTTTAATAGAGAATTTTAATGACATTAAAGTTGGGGATATAATAGAAAATTACATCATAGAAAAAATCGCTGCAAAACTTTAAATTTAAATCTTCTGACAGATAAAAGAATTCAAACATGAAAATTCATTCCTTAATTCTGGCACATCAGAAATATTTAATAATCCATAAAATTAGAAAGAGGTAAAAATGCTTCCATATAAACGTTCAAAAAGAGTAGGGGATCTTCTCAGAGAACAGATTGCAGAGATAATCCAGTATAAACTCAAAGATCCAAGGATGGGTTTTATTACTGTTACAGGAGTTGATATGACTGATGATCTCAAGCTCGCATTTGTATATGTAAGTGTTTTAAAAGAAGAAGATAAACAGCTTTCTCTTGAGATACTCAATTCAGCCAAAAGCTTTATCAGAACAGAACTCGGTAGAAGGATTAGAATAAAAACTATACCTAGTCTGGAATTCAGGATAGACACATCTATAGCTTACGGAAGCAGGATAGAGGAACTTCTTGAGGAAATAAGGAGGAAGGGTGAGGGTTCCATCTGACCTTTTGTCATTTATAAAACAGGAAGATAATTTTTTAATCGCAACACATATTAATCCAGATGGAGACGCTCTCGGTTCAGCGCTCGCACTTATGTTCGCCCTTGAATCAACAGGCAAAAAAGTTATGGTTTTTGACCGTGACAAAGTTCCTGATTTTTACCGATTTCTTCCCGGGCAGGAAAGAATTATACACCTTCTAAATAAATCAGAAGTTAATTCCAAAAATATCATTCTTGTTGATTGCAACAATCTTGAAAGAACGGGTCTTGATAATTTTATATTTAGAAAAACATGTGTAATTGACCATCATGAAACAGAGAAAAACTTTGGTGAGATAAAATGGATAGCGCCTGAAATTGCTGCTACTGGCATATTGATTTATCATCTTCTAAAACATTTAGAAATTAAAATAACACCTGAAATTGCAACAAATCTTTATACAGCAATAGTAATAGATACAGGTGCGTTCAGATATGCAAATACAAATGCTGATGTTTTACGCATAAGCGCTCAATTGGTGGATGCCGGAGCAAACCCTGCTTATATTTCCAGCAATCTTTATGAAATGTGGTCGGATGGAAGGTTTAGACTCCTGATAAAAGTTTTAAATACACTCGAAATCCGGGATAAAATAGCTTTAGTCTTTGTCACAGAAAAAATGTTCGAGGAAACCGGAACATCGCATGACGATACAGAAAATTTTGCGAACTTTCCCAGAATGATGGCAAATATAAAAGTCTCAATTCTTTTAAGGCAACTCGATAATGAAACATGGAAAATAAGCCTTCGTTCCAAGGGCGATGTAAATGTAGCAAAGGTTGCATCTTTATTTGATGGCGGCGGACATAAAAACGCAGCGGGTTGCAGGATAAAAGGCTCAATTGATGATGTCAAGAATAAAT
Source organism: Nitrospirota bacterium (assembly GCA_013388435.1). Lineage (GTDB taxonomy): Bacteria > Nitrospirota > Thermodesulfovibrionia > Thermodesulfovibrionales > SM23-35 > DYFC01. The sequence continues at coordinate 60,893 of JACAFE010000079.1, forward strand.
TAGTGGAGACACTTTACAGGACTTTAGAAATTTAAACCGAAAAATGCTGTTAGAATATGTATTATTTCAAATGGTACTCCACAATATCTTTATCATGTAAGACATAGTCTTTTTGCACCCTTTGACCGCCAAACTTTGCAGATCCCCAGATACAAACATACTTGAAATTGCTAATAAAATCTTTGTGTATCATCTCGGCAAGGTCAAGAACAGTCGAACCTGATGGAAGTATAAAAGGTGTAGTCATGTCAGGCTCTTTACCGGGTTCTTTTGAATAAACCCTGATTATTCCGGAATTTTCAAATATTGTTCTTCGTAATTCTTCGAGACCCTCTTTTTTAATCGTAGAAACCTTAATAACAGGAAAAAGAGAATCAAAAGATTTTAAAAGCTTTTCAGTCCCTTCAATAGTTTCGGGAATATCGATTTTGTTCGCAACTAATATTGCAGGTTTGGCTGGATAAGTATAATTCTTTAGTTCATTCTTTTTAATGAGCATAATCTTCCATTTTTCTAATTGTTCAATTAAAAGTTCTGCCTGTATATCAGGGTCTTCTGATATATCAATAATCAGTAATAACATATCAGCCACCCTCAGGATGCCAGAGACCCAACCATCTGTTGATTCATTACCAATAGGAGGGAGGTCAACGAGTTGGAATTGGATATCTTCATAAGACATCATCCCGGCTAAAGGTATAACAGTGGAAACTGGATAATCTGCGATAACAGGATTTGCATTTGTCAATGATTTTAAGACAGATGATTTACCGGAATTTGCAAAACCAACAAGGCAAACCTGTGCAGCACCTTGATTTTCTACGGTATATATATCTCCCTTGCCTGTTTTTTTCTTTTTAATTGCCTCTTCCCTAAGCTGGGAGAGTTTTCTTCTCAGATCAGCCCTGAGCTTGTCAGTGCCTTTGTGTTTTGGTACTGTTGCTATAAGCTCCTCAAGAGCGAAAATCTTTTCCCCAGGGCTTACAGCCTCTCGAAACTTTTTTTCTGCTGAATAATATTCGGGCGGAAGATTTGCCGGCATAATAAAAATATAACACAAAATAATTTCTGAAAATATCCATTATCTTTAAGTTAAATAATGCAGACATTGCGAAATTAAAAAAAAGGCAGAAGACTTTAGGCTGAAGCCGAAGAGTAAGCCTCAAGGGCAAAGGCGATTAAAATCGTCTCGCCCTTGAAACTTAAATAATAAAGTTTTCAATTTAATATAAAAGCTTTATTCCACCAACTCTTATCTCATCTCCTTGATTGCCAATCACCATTTTTAACTCTAAGGTAATATCTCCACCTACTCTGGGTTTGGGCAATTTTACATAGCTTGTATAACAAACAGGGTCAGTTGAAGTAAGATTAGTAGGATCATCATGAATAACAAGAGCAGAATCAGGAGTCGTTGTTTGAGTTAATCTAACCTGAGAAATATATGTAGAGCCTGGTTGTTTTGTATTCACTTCATAGCAGACCTGCACTGCTCTGATGACCTTTTTTTCCTGGGCTACTAAACCAACAAGTACCCATTGAAAAGAATCTTCTGTTACAGGTTTTGAAGCAGTAACCTTTATTGCTGTGCTGGGACAACAATATGGACTGACTATTAGATCTGATGGCGGACCAGCTGGACCAACCGCTACAGCAGTTAGCGGGCTGAAACATATATTTTCAGCCTCCACTGATGCAACCATTAAAAATAATACTGAAACCA
>JACAFE010000057.1 GCA_013388435.1 Nitrospirota bacterium
CCCATTGAATTTTGAATAGTTATACAAATACTTGACTTTAAATGTCAATAGCGATAACATACTTTCTAAAAATATAAAAATATTTAACTGTTTTCACTATAATCTTCATTTCTTATGAAAGGAGGAGTTATGGAAGAGATTAAGAAGCCAATGGGATGGAAAGAACTTTATTTAAAAGAGGACTGGTGGGCTATTTATCTTGGACTTGGAATTGTGTTCGCTGCAATTTTATTTTTTTACACAGGTAATCCATTACTGAAATCTCTAAGCGTGCTTCCTGACAAATGGACAGATTCCGGAAAACTTATTGAGCATTTTTCAAAAAACTATATATGGTATGCAGCACAATTTGGGTTCTGGCTTATTATCTTTAGTATTAGTACAAAAATTCTTGGGTTTAAGCAGAACGAATATATACCATCATTCATTTTCCTTTATATACTATCTGTTATTACTTTTATTATTGGTGAATATAAACCCTTATCAGACAATGGATTCGAACCACCCCTTGTAGCACTTTTAATAGGACTTTTCATATCAAATACCCTAAGAGTTCCTAAATGGATGGACTCGGGATTCAGGGTTGAGTATTACATAAAAACAGGAATAGTATTGCTTGGCGCAACCCTTCCTTTTACACTTATTCTCTGGGCAGGTCATGTAGCACTTTTTCAAGCTACCTTAATTTCAGTTATAACATGTTTAACTATTTATTTTGTCGGCACAAAATTATTCGGACTTGATAAGCGTTTCAGTTCTGTTCTTGGTGTTGGCGCTGCTATTTGTGGCGTTTCTGCTGCCATAGCAGTTGGCGGTGCTGTCAAAGCAAAAAAAGAACACATCTCAATTACGATAACGCTCGTAACTATATGGGCGATTGTCATGATTTTCTTTATTCCTTATGCTTCAAAATTTTTAAATCTTCATCCTGCTTCTGTCGGAGCATGGGTAGGTTCTTCAGAATTTGCTGATGCTGCTGGTTTTGCAGCAGCGGTTGCATATGGCAAAATGGTAGGGAATGAAGAACCTGCTGTAAGAGCATTTACCCTTATGAAAGTTATCGGAAGAGACATATGGCTCGGGATATGGTCTTTCATTTTTGCGCTTATTGCATGTCTTAAATGGGAAAAAGAGGAATGCGGTGAAAAACCTAAAGCATCCGAGATATGGTGGAGATTTCCAAAGTTTGTTCTCGGGTTCTTCTTGGCATCTGTCATTATCACGGTGATTGCTTCCGGATACTCTCAGGCAGATTATAAAAATATTCTTACACCTGAACTCATCAAACCTATAAAAAGTTTACGTTCGTGGGCATTTATATTCTGTTTTTTGAGCATAGGACTGACTACAAGATTTCGCGAACTTGCTGCTGCAGGAAAAAAACCTTTCTGGGCATTCACAATAGGGGTTATTGTTAATGCAACTATAGGATTTATTCTTTCAGTTTTGGTGCTTGGAGACTTTTGGATAGAAAAGACAATGCAGTAAAAAAATATACCTGCAGGGACTGTAAATATTTCAACAATGACCCGGCATGGCTCGAAAAGTCATTGCCGGGTCTTAATGCTTTAAGTTCTGCTTATGGATCTACAAGAGGGGAAAATGGAATATGTACAAAACAAGATATTTATCTGTCGCCTATAAAAAATTGCAGGCATTTCAAACATAAATAAACCTTATTTACAAATTCATCGCTTATTGCAGGAGCGTCCTGCTGCAAACACCTACAACCAGAAGTTCCCCTTATCAAAGGGAATCAAGGGAGTTAATAAAATTTTTTCGTAAAATCTGCATTATTTCAGCTGTATTATTTGGGGTTATAATTTTTTAATAATTTCCTGACATGATAGATACGTTGAAGAACAGTGATATGCGTAAGAAAAAGCATTATCCATAATATAGGCACAATCCATCCTGTCAGAGCAGCAAATATCAAGAGTATTATTCTTTCTGGTCTTTCCATTAAGCCAGTTTTACAATCCTGACCAAGTCCCTCTGCTCTTGCACGCGCATAGCTTATCAAAAAAGCTCCGACAAGTGTTCCAAGACTCAGGAAAGCTCCTAAGTGATTCCCTATTGCTGCAAGATACCATGAAAATGAAAGAAATAGAAATGCGTCAGAATATCTATCGAGAACCGAATCAAGAAAAGCTCCGAATTTTGTTGCCTTTCCGTTCACTCTTGCGACAATTCCATCGAGCATATCAAAAAATCCAGCAAGCAAAATGAGTAATCCGCCGAGTTTGAGATTTTTAGGTATCACAAACGCTGCAGCAATTGTTAAGATAAAACCGAAAATAGTAATTACATTTGGATTAAAAGGTATGTGTTTTGCAAAATTTTTTAAAGGCGCGTCAAAAAAATGTCCGAGCCTTGCGCTAATCATTACCTTTCTATTTTACCATTAATAAAATCTTCAACCATATTCTTTGCCTGTTCATCAGGATACTGGATTAAAGGATGTTTCATAAAATAAGCCGAAGGGGATGTAAGCACTCCTCCTATGCCTCTGTCTTTTGCTATTTTACAACACCTGATTGCATCTATAACTACACCAGCGCTGTTTGGAGAATCTTCAACAGAAAGTCTCATCTCGAGATGTATAGGAATATTTCCGAAATTTCTACCTTCCATTCTTAGAAAACATATTTTGTTATCTTTAAGCCATGGGATATAATCCGAAGGTCCAATGTGAATATTTTCATGAAAAAGAGGCGAATGCATCTGTGATTGTACGGCTTCTGTTTTTGATATCTTTTTTGATTTGAGTCTTGTACGGTTTAACATATTTAAAAAATCCGTATTTCCACCAACATTAAGCTGATAAGTACAATCAAGCTTAACTCCTCGATCTTCAAATAGTTTTGTAAGAACTCTATGAATAATTGTAGCTCCTATCTGGCTTTTAATATCATCGCCAATAATTGGTATGTTTTTTCTCTCAAAGAGCTTTGCCCAGTCTTTATTAGATGCAATAAAAACAGGCACGCAATTAATAAAACCCACACCTGTTTTAAGACAGGCTTCAGCATAAAATGCCGTTGCTTTTTCAGAGCCGACAGGCAAATAACTTATAAGTATATCCGCACCGCTTTCTTTTAAAACTGCAGGCACGTTGCAGGATTTCTTTTTTGCAACTATAAATCTTCTGTTCTCAGGATAATCTTTCATATGGGGTGATATACCATCAAGAACATTCCCCATCATGACAGATACAGATATTTCAGGAATATCTTTTGTTATAACCTTTGTACAATTTGGTTCTGAAAATATCGCTTTACTAAGAGGCATTCCGACTTTTCTAACATCAATATCAAATGCTGCAACAAATTCAATATCTTCAGGAACATATCCTCCAAGGTTATAATGCATAAGTCCTAATGATTTGTCAGGGTCATTTTTTTTCATTTTGCTGTAATATGCCACACCCTGAATTAATGAACTCGCACAATTACCAACTCCAACAATAGCCACTTTTATCTTTCCCATTCTACTTTACCCTCGTCTGTATTCTTTTATAGAGAAGCATTATTAGATCCTCCAGTTTTATATTGAATTCCTTAAGTAAACTATCGACTGATTCTTCACATGTTGTTAAAAACCTTTTCCAAATTCTCTGGACAGTATCCTTGTCAAGTTCAGAAGCAATTGCAGCTTCCCTGAAACTCATTCCTTCAATTAAGTAATTTATTACTTCTTTTATTTTTGATTCGTTAGTATGTAGTCCAAAGAAAAATGAACTGTATCTCTCAGAAAATCTGTAATTACAGGTCTTACACCTTAAAAGTCTTCTGCCATCTTTACCATATCTATTACATAAAATAATATTCCCATGTCCTTTTTTCCCGTGATCTTCACATTTTTTGTTCGGGCAATAAAACTCATTTAGATTCAGAGAAATTTCCATGCGAATTTATATAACAAAGAGCACTATAATGTCAAGATAAATTTTCAATGAAATGGGGACAGTCATAAAATTCAAGACATAATTATTAAAACAGACAGGTTACAATGGACAATATATTTAATTCAGTCTTTTCAGTTCCTGAGCCCTATTTTTCTATATATAAGATCAAAATTCACATTTTCGGATATTAATTTCATTCCCCTTTCAACTTTTGCCTTATCCCTTAAACGTAAACGAACAGAAAGTTTTTCAAGTTTTTTAGCAATACTGTAAGTATCCTCGCGCACAACAATTATAGGTATATTTTTCTGCTCAGCACGTGATATTATTATTTCACTTGGATAAAGATCTCCTGTTAATATTAAACACACTGAACCTGATTCCATAGCCGAAAGTTGAATATCTGCCCTGTCTCCTCCAACAATTACAGCATTATTTCTCGTTTTCTTAAAATATTCAATTGCTTTATCAACCTGCATGGCTCCTATAAGAAAGTGCTCAACCAGATTACCGAGGCAATGATGACATGACAAAACTTTACCTCCGAGCATCTCATTTAATTCTTCAACTGTAATTGACCCTACTATTGAATCATGGGGTACTTTTCCAAGAATATCAATACCTTTTCGCTTAAAGAAAGGTTCAACGTATTCTTCTACGCTTTTGTGATATTCGGGAGTAATCTTATTCAATATTACTCCGAGAAATCTTTCCTTAAGATCTCTTTTTGCCTGCAAAACATAATCTACAATATATTCACCTTCATATTTAACAACAATAATTACTTTGGCATCGAGCTTTTTAATAACTTTCAATCCCTGAAGATCAAGGTAACTGCCTGTATAAATGCTTCCATAGCCACCAACAACTACAATATCTTTATTCACTGAAATCCTTTCAAAAGAATTCTCAATCTTTTTCATTAGTCCTTTTATATCTTTTAAATAAGACTTAACAAGCAATTCCTGAGTGAGGACAACAGGACATAAATCTGTCAAAGGGTCTGTTAGATTAAGCCCTCGATAAACACGCCATGCATCATTGTCTGTTAATATATCATTGATTTTAACTGGCAATATTCCTACAGGTTTAAAGTAACCGACTTTAAACCCATCGCTCTGGAATCTACTTGCCAATCCCATTGAAACCAGTGTTTTTCCTGTATATCCTGCTGTTGAGCCAACATATATTGCAACCATTTTAATCACCTCCTATTGCAAATCTTGCGTCTATAGCAACCACTCCCTGTCCTCTTTTCCTGACAAGAAGCGGATTTATATCAGCTTCTATTATTTGGGGAAAATCAATAGCCATTTGCGACAATATCAATATAGATTTTTCAATTGCTTCTATATCTGCTTCAGCCTCACCACGAACACCGCGAAGCAAGGGAAAAGTTTTTGTTTCACGTATCATTTCATAAGCATCTTCCTGACTCAGAGGTACAATACGGAATGATACATCTTTTAAGACTTCTACATAAATTCCTCCGAGTCCAAACATTATCATATGTCCGAATTGAGGATCTTTGGTTATACCCATTATAACTTCTTTTCCTGCGGAAACCATTTCCTGAATCAGAACACCATAGATATGTGCATGCGGCATTATATTTTTTATTTTTGTGGTTATTTCAAAAAAAGCATTCTCAACTTCTTTTTTATTTTTTAAATTTACTTTAACGCCGCCTATATCACTTTTATGTATTATCTGAGGAGAAATAATCTTCATTACCACAGGGTACCCTATGCCCTTTGCAGCGGCAACAGCTTCTTCAGACGTTCTTGCAAACAAACTCCTCGGCATGGTAAACCCATAAGCATTCAATACATCATGAACTTCGAGTTCTGTTAGACGATCCCTGTTTTCCTTTTTGGCGTTATTAAAAATACCCTGAGCCTTATCTTTTAAACCTTCATATGACAGATATTTTTTTTCAGGTCTGTTAATCCATAAATGATAACGATACATTGCACTGATGGCAGATACAGCTTCTTCAGGATAATTGTAATTTGGTACGCCATTTTTAAGCAACATTTTTGCTCCTGCTTCTATACTTTTTTTCCCCATAAATGAAGTTAACAAAGGTCTATCAATTGTTTTAGCGATATTTGCTATAGCAAGAGAAGTTTCATCAACATTAACTGTTGCAGTTGGAGTCAGCAGTACCAATACTCCATTAATCCTTTCGTCTTTTAAGACTGTAATTAATGCCTTTTCATATCTTTCAGCGCCTGAATCCCCGAGTATATCAATCGGATTATAAAATGAAGCAACAGGCGGAAGAAAGGTTCTTAATTCATCAACAAGCTCTTTATGGAGGGGAATTAGTTGCAATCCTGCTTTGTCGCATGCATCTGCAGCAAGAATGCCGGGACCTCCTGAATTGGTTATTATCGCCATATCAGGCCCTTTTGGCAATGGTTGATTCGCAAAAGCGAGAGCGTAATTGAAAAGATCGTTGATTGTAGTTACCCTGATGATTCCACATTGTTTGAATGCAGCATCAAAAGCTGCTTCTCTGCCTGCTAAAGCTCCAGTATGTGAAGATGCTGCTTTTGCGCCTGAACTTGTGACACCTGACTTCAATATAATTACAGGCTTTTTCTTAGAAACTTTTGCAGCAACTTCCATGAAGCTTTTTCCGTCACTTATACCTTCAATATAACCAAGAATTACTTTTGTATTCTCATCATCAGCAAGAGCAAGCATTATATCTATATCTGATATATCCGATTTATTTCCCATGCTTATGAATTTTGAAAAACCTATTTCGTCAGGCAAAGCCCTGTCAAGAACAGCAAGACATAAAGCGCCTGACTGAGAAAAGAAACCTATGCTTCCCTTTGCAGGCATTCCTGCAGCAAAAGAAGCATTCATTTTTGAATGAGTATCTATAACTCCGAGACAATTCGGACCGATAAATCTTATTCCAAGCTCTTTTGCTTTATTAACAATTTCTGTCTCAAGTTTTAAGCCTTCTATACCGCTTTCCCTGAAGCCTGCTGTAATAATTATCGCAGAATCTATATGTTTGGCTCCACACTGGTTTATTACATCAAGAACAGACTTAGGTGGGACTACTATTACAGCCAGATCTATGTTTTCAGGGACATCAATAACCGAAGGATATGCTTTTTTCCCGAGAATATTATCAGCGCCTGGATTTATTGGATAAATTTTTCCTTCAAATTCGTACTGAATCAGATTTTTCAGAATGTCATAACCAACTTTTCCCGGTGTTTTGGAAGCGCCAATAACAGCAATTGATTTTGGATTAAAAAAGTTATTCATTGTTTTTAATTTAAAATATTATCTGAAAATTATATTAATTTCAAGAATTATTTAATCCGAAAATGCAGACATTGCTCAAAAATTTATTTTACCAGCCACTGGCGAGTTTACACGCCTTTGGCGGATAAATATGAAAATAACACATTTAGCAATAAATCAATTTTTGAAACAAAATAAACTACGTTAATAAATGAATATAGCTTTATTTTGTATTGCAATGTTGTTGCATATTTTATTTCTGAGGCTTACGTTTCGACTTCAGCCTCATTAAAAAGAGACCCGTGATTTTGTTTCAAAAATTGATTTATTGCCAGCATTATGGAATTATGATTAGTTAGGGGTGTTGTCTTTAAATAAATTTATTTGGGACATATGCATTATTTTAATTGCATTAATTATTAATATTGCTATGTTCGTGTCTTTAGTGGTTTTGAAATAATATATTTTATATGCAGATTCAATACATTCGAAAGTTCTTCAAGAAGATTCATCGAAGGTTTAATACGTATTATTTTGCGGGTATCCCATGTCATCAGCGCATTATAAAATTTAATAACAGGTAGTGATAGTCGTATCATAGACAATCCGCCTGATACTAAAACAGATGATTCCTTTACACAGGACTCGCATAATACAGACCCCTGTGAGATATAAAAATTATTTCCAGTATTCCCACATCTACCGCATGAATCTATTTTTGGAGCAAATCCCGAAAATTTAAGAAATTTTACTTTATAATTGTTTACTAAAAGACCTATCCGTGAAATGTTAAAAGCATCTTCTTTATTAAATGATTTTTTGATATAAATATAATCTTCTTCAATTAATCTAAGTGTATCAAGGAACAACAAAAATATCTTTTTGTTTGCATCCATCTCCTGAATAAAATTCAGAGTAAGTTCGATAATCTCAATTATTTTAAAGAAATAGTCCATTCTTTCACGCAGTAAATAAAATGAGTGTAAAATATCAGATTGGGTTAGTCTTGGAAGTGAAGCATGTTCCTTACCCCAGAAAGATATTCTTGAATATGTAAGTGGCTCCAGACTACTTCCAAAACGACTCTTAATTTTTCTCGGACTCTTAGCAAAAGTTTTAAGCAAACCATAATCAGGTGTTAAATAACTTACAATAAGGTCTGCTTCTCCGTAAGGCAGGGTCTTTAATACAATACCTTCTGTTCTTGTCAGCATTACATAATATTGCCGAAATCTTCTGGTTTAAGATTTTTTAACCATTCACCTAATTCATCAGATGAGCTTTTTTGTTCGAGTATGTTTTCCTCAACGAATATAGCTGCATTTACTCTTAATGCCACAGCAACAGCATCGCTTGGCCTTGAATCAACATATTTTTCGTTATTACCATCATAGATACAAAGCAATGCATAATATGTATTATCCTGAATCTCTGTTACGATTATTTTTGTTATTTTTATCTTTAGCGTATCAACAATATTTTTTATTAGATCATGAGTCAAAGGCCTTGGAGTTTCTACTTTTCCCAGTGCAAGAGCAATCGAATCAGCTTCGGGCTTGCCTATCCATATGGGTAAAGTCCTGTTTCCGTCTATCTCTTTCAGCAAAAGTATATACATATTGCTGCGCGGGTCAAACAACATACCTTCAACTTTCATTTGTACAAGCATTTATTTATACCCTAATTCCTTGAGAATTTTAATATCATTTCTCCAGTGTTTCTTGACTTTAACCCATAACTCAAGAAATACTTTTGTATTAAATAACCTTTCCATGTCCTGACGGGCGCGACTTCCGGCTTCTTTAAGTTTTGTTCCGCCCTTACCTATTATTATAGCCTTTTGGCTCTCTCTTTCAACATAAATATTACATCTAATTGAAATCAAACCATCTTCGCGTTCTTCCCATTTAGTTATTTCAACAGCAATAGAATGTGGCACTTCCTCTTCAGTAAGCTCGATAAGTTTTTCACGAACTATTTCTGATGCGATAAAACGCTCTACCTGATCTGTTATAACATCATCAGGATAAAATTTTGGACCTTCAGGAATATATTTTACAATTTTTTCGATAATAAGGTCAGTACCGTCTTTTTTTAAGGCAGAAACAGGTATGATTTCAGCAAATCGATAAAGTTCGCTGAATGTATTTATTACAGGTAATAATTCATTTTTTTTAACAGTGTCAATTTTATTGATTATTAGAAATACAGGCTTATTGATTTTACCGAGCAGATTTATTATCATCCTGTCACCTTTTTTGGGTTCAACAGGTTCTGACATAAATAGAATTATATCTACTTCATCCAATGCTTCAATTGCACTTCTAACCATTGTTTCGCCAAGTTTATGAATGGGTTTGTGAATACCGGGGGTATCTATAAAAATTATCTGGGCATCAGGTAAGTTTTTGATTCCTAATATCCTGTTTCTTGTGGTCTGTGCTTTATTCGTAACAATTGATATTTTTTCGCCAAGAAGAGTGTTCAGAAGTGTTGATTTCCCAACATTTGGACGACCTGCTATTGCCACATAACCTGAATGAAAAGCTTTTTCATTATACATAATAGATATCTTTACTTAAGCTTCTGTATTGCTTCTGCTATTCTTTCGACCCCCTTTTTTATCATATCAATGGAAGTAGCATATGATAGCCTGACATAATTGTCATCCCCGAATGCTGCGCCATGAACAAGGGCAACTTTTGCTTCCTCAAGAAAATACATTGCAAGGTCCGAGGATGAATTTATTGGTTTTCCATTATGATGTTTCCCATACAGCGCTGATGTATTCGGAAAAGCGTAAAATGCACCTGTTGGTGTCAAACAACTAAGGCCGGTTATTTTATTAAGGGAATCCACAAGATATTTCCTTCTTTTATCAAACTCATTGAGCATGGTTTTGATGAAATCCTGCGATCCCATAAGAGCTTCAACAGCAGCTTTTTGTGCTATTGATGTAGGATTCGATGTTGACTGGCTCTGAATATTAGTCATAGCTTTTATAATGTCCTTAGGGCCTGCTGCATATCCAATTCTCCAGCCTGTCATTGCATAGGATTTCGATAATCCATTGACCACAATAGTCCTTTGTTTGATTTCTTTTCCGAGAGAGGCAATGCTTATGTGTTTTACTCCATCATAAATTAGTTTCTCATATATTTCATCCGAGACGACATACATATTATTTTTCAAGACTATCTCTGCAATTCCTTCAAGAGTTTTACGGTCATACGTTAAACCAGTTGGGTTTGAAGGAGAATTCAGAATCAACAATTTTGTTTTTGGCGTGATATGAGCTTTCAGACTTTCAGTTCTTAACATGAAAGAATCTTTTTCATAGGTTTTTACAAAAACAGGCACAGCATCATTTAACAGAGCCTGATCAGGATAAGATACCCAGTATGGTGATGGAATCAAAACCTCGTCGCCGGGACTTAAAATAGCCTGATTTATGTTGTAGAGACTATGTTTTGCTCCACAGGATATAATAATTTCCTCTCTTGTATAATCAAGTCCGTTGTCTTTTTTGAATTTCTCTATCACAGCATCCTTCAATGCATCAATACCACCAACCGGTGTGTATTTCGTGAAACCCTCTTTGATTGCTTTTATGGCTGCTTCTTTAATATTTTCAGGTGTGTCAAAATCAGGTTCTCCTACCCCGAAATTCACGACATCAATTCCCTGAGCTTTCATTGCTTTTGCTTTTGCATCTATTGCAAGAGTAGGAGAAGGTTTAATCTTTAGTGCCCTATCTGATAATATCAATTTTAACCTCCGTGTATTTCTATTTAATCATATCTTCAAGTTCTTCTGCCTGATGTTTTTCCTGCTGCAGAGTAAGGTCAAGGTTTATGACCATTCCTCCATGCTTATTAAATTCAGGATCTCTGGTGAGTTTCATATGTCTTTTAAATGATTTCATAACAGACTCAGTAGCCTTTTTCAGGGTTTCTTTGTATGTTTTCCCTATTTCTATTTTTGAAGGTTTAAATACAGGTGGAATTCCGTTGCTACCTATGTCTTCAGCAAAATGAGATATTTGTTTCATTTTTTCCATTGCCTGATCCATCAATGTCCAGCCTGCCAATCCATTCTTTTGAAATTTCCAGGATGCATATATATGATGAAGCATCTCATTATATTTGGAAGTTACCTCTTTTTGAAGCATTACAATAAATTCACCCGGAAGTTCCATTTCAGCGCCCGGCTGAGAAGCTGCCATTTCAGGACTGAGTTTATCATGTATTCTCTGGAATTTTCTTGCATGTATAGCTGATTCCCATGCTTCTCGCTGTAATACACGTTTTATATGCTGGTCGCTTACCATTTCAGCTTCGGAATTATAATGAGGAATAAGTTTTTCTTCATACTCAACATATGACTTAAATATAGTAGAACGATTAGTCGGGTCATAAGGATAAGTAGCTGGTTTGAAATCAGGTGTCCCACCCAATTTACAAATAATCATTCCAAGCCAGTGCATATGCCACATTTCTTCCCTCGACCGTGAAATAAGACTTGCTCCGATAGGAGTATCTTCGCCTTCCATCCAGCCATGAACAAGATAGCGGATTATGGCCGCATGTTCATCTTTCATATCTCTTTTCAACATCTCAATAATATCATTTTTTTTCATCTTACCCTCCTCTTTTTTATATTCATATTGTCAAAATTTAACCACAAAGAACACAGAGTAAAATTATATTCCCTCTGTTGTTTCACACCGTAACCTAATATATTTCATTATCCAGATGAAAATATCTTCTCACGGACATGGAAAACAGAAACGTAAAACGAATTTATTTTTGTGCAATGTCTGCATTGTTCGGGCTAATTTTATAATTATATAAAACATAGTATATAATAATATATCATGCAAATTCAGAGAAAATTTATTACATTTTTTGGCTTCTGGGTTATAATTTCTTTTTTAATGCACGTTGCCATGTTGTTTGGTCTTACCGGAATCAGAGGACTATCACTTCTGAATATTCAGGATGATAATGTTATCAATGTAGTTATCAAAGGGTCAGAGTCAAAAATAATTAAAAGAACATCTCCTTCAAATTCCAGAGCCATTGTAAATCAAACACCTGATAAAACTAAGAATAATGGCGAGGATCAAAACAAAAATATTGAAAGTGCAGAAAATAATAATTCAGAATCTTCAGATTCAAAGATACAGGATAACACTAACAATTTGCAGGGCACTGAAAATCCATCTATTGATTCTATCAATAAATATTCTGGTGTTAATATAACCCCTGCAAATTTTGAAATGTTTACAAAAGAAAAACTTTCTTATGTAATTTACTGGTATGGAATTTATGCAGGCAATGCTGTTTTGGAGTCAGAAAATAAAAATGGGATATTGAAAATTACTTCAACAGTTTATTCTTCGCCATTTGTCTCTGCTTTTTACAGAGTTGAAGATTTTGCCGAATGCATTATTACAAATGGTTACCCTCTCAAATTAAGATTAAAAACAAAAGAAGGAAGTCATACAAGCGATAAAGAGACGCTCTTTGATATTAAAGCGGGCAAAGTCACATTTATCAATTATCTTAAAGGAAAAAGTAAAGAATATAACTTGCCAGATGGTCCTGTCTGGGATATACTTTCAGGTTTTTTCTATTTGAGAACACATCAGCTTGATATTTCAAAACAATATTACATAGATATATTTGACAGCAATAAATTCTATAGAACAGAAGTAGATATTCTTAAAAGAGAAAATATTCAGAATCCTGCTATGGGAGAAATATCAACTTTGGTGATTAAACCTGTTCTAAAATCAGAAGGTTTGTTTAAAAAAACCGGTGATATTTATATATGGCTTACAGATGACATGAGAAAAATACCGGTGAGAATCGAAACAAAAATTCCAGTTGGAAATATTGTGGCAGAACTTAAAGAAATTCAGATTAATTAGAGGCTCGGAGCTGTCCGCAAGCTGCAAGAATATCCTGTCCCCTGCTTTCACGTATAATAGCTCGTCTGTTTTTATGAAAAAGCATTTTTTGAAATGCGAGAATCTTTTCATCAGAAGGTCTTTTGAATGTGTTTTCTGAGAAAGGATTGTAAGGAATTAAATTCAGATTACACCTTATGCCTTTGAGAATTCGAACAAGTTCTTTGGCATCTTTTAAAGAATCATTTATTCCCTCGATCATTACATATTCGAAAGTAAGTTTTCTGCCCGGGTTAAGAGGATATTTTCTGCATGTATTTATTAAAGTTTCGAGTGGATATTTCTTATTTATAGGCATTATCTTGTTCCTTATTTCATCCGATGACGCATTAAGAGATATTGCAAGGTTAACTTCAGGAGCCTTTTTTTGAAATAGCAATATATTTGGAACAATGCCTGATGTTGAAACAGTTATTTTCCTTTTTGATATGCCGATAAGTTCTGTTATTCTCCATAAAGCTTCTACAACATTATCAAGGTTGAGTAAAGGTTCACCCATACCCATAAAAACGATATTGGTTATTTTTTTGTCTTTTAAATACCTGTTTACTGCTATCACCTGATCAACAATTTCATGTGCACCTAAATTCCTCTTGAAACCTCCTTTTCCCGTAAGACAAAATTTGCAGCCAACAGCACAACCTACCTGAGAAGAAACACACAGGGTAAGTCTGTCATCATCCGGAATTAACACACTTTCAATTGATAATCCGTCTTCCAGTTCAAACAGGAACTTAGTAGTGCCATCAGTTGATACTAATTTCTTAATCATCTTAATATTGCTGATATATGCCATATCATTAATTTTGGTTCTTAGATCTTTTGGAAACTCTGTTATATCATTAACCGATAGCACCATACGTTCATAAATCCAGTGAATGAGCTGTTTAGATCTAAATGATGGCAATCCGAGGTTTTCAAAAAAAGAATAAATCTCCTTTACAGAGAGCGATTTAAGGTCGTACTTTTCTTTGGAAGATTTATTTTGATAATCATTAAATTCTGATTTTTTCATACGCTTTTTGCTATTCTTTCCATCTTAAAGGAAAAGATAATAAAAATGTTGAACCCTTCTGTAATTCGCTTCTTACACTTATCTCTCCCATGTGCTCCTCAACAATCTGCTTTACAAGTGGAAGTCCCATACCAAAGCTTTTTTTCTTTGTACTGAAAAAAGGCTGAAAAATCTTATCTAAAATTTCAGGAGGAATTCCCTCGCCATTATCTGTAATCTCAAGGAAAACTTTATCTTCAGTCTGATATGTTTTTATTGAAACTTCACCTCTATTTTGAATCGCTTCCATTGCATTCTTTATTAACAGAATAATAGCAATTCTGATTAAATTTTTCTCCATATTTATCCTTAGCGGTTGTTCAGCAAATTTTGTCTCAATTCTTATATTTTTATCTCCAATAGACTTAACTACTGTTTTTACGATTTCATTCAAATCCTCATACACAAATTTTGATTTTTTACTTTTCAGCATTTCATAAAATTCTTTTACTATGCTGTCAAGTTTTTCAGTTTCCTCAATAATACATCTAAGATTCTCTAAAATATCAGGAGAAATATCACTCTTCTCATATAATTTTTTTGCGATTCTTCCAATAACAATCGCAGGATTCCTTACTTTATCAGCAACAGTCATTGCCATCAAATTCATTGTGCGTTCAGCTATTAAAGCTTCAATTTCCCTGTTGAATTCTTCGAGTAACCGTCTGTAATCCTTCTCCATTTCAATAAATCTTTTGTATTTTATCGCTTTTTCAATAGCGTGAAAAATTTGTTCAGACTGATAAGGTTTGATTATAAAATCAAACACCCCCTTTTTTATAGCTTCAACAGTTATATAAAGGTCAGCATAAGCTGTCATGAGTATTACAGGAATATCACGATTTATTTCGTGTATTTTTTCAAGAAACTCTATGCCTGAAATTCCCGGCATTTTGATATCAGTTAGAACAGCATCAAAATTTTCTTTCTGAAGTATATCCAGCGCATCTTCTGCCTTTTCGAATGCATTAATCTCATATCCTTTTCTTTTTAAAACAAGGGAGATAAAACCAAGTACAGAAGGATCATCATCCACAACGAGTATTTTATAATTTGTATCGTCAATCATTTCAGTAAATTATACCACTTCGTTAAATATCCCTGAATACCTGCAGTTGTCAATGAAATTATTCAATTTTCTTTTGTCTCTTTAATTCCTGTATTTTATTAAGCGTATCCAAATATAACTGCATTTTTGAAGGATTTAATTCTATCGCTTTTAATGCAAGCTTTTCTGCTTCATCTATATTCTTATTAATAAGAAAATACATCCATGCAAGATTATTATAGGCATCAGAATTAGACGGGTCTTTTTTTATCGCCTTCTTATAATAATATTCGGCTTCTTCATAATTATGTTTCTGAAAGTAGACATTACCCATATAAAGATATGCAACAGGAAGTTTTTTTGAAGCTGCTTCATATTCCTTGAGAGCATTCCCGAATTCTCCTTTTTTTTCATATGCAACTCCTAAACTTAAATGCTCTTCAGGAGTCAGAGGGTCATCAAGAACAAGGAATCGCGGAAAAGAACAGGATGTCAAAAACATTCCTGAAATAATTAACCCGAAAAATGCAGTTGAAATAACGTGGATGCTGCGAAAATTAAAAAAGGCTGAAGGCTTTAAACTGAAGGCTGAAGAATGAGCTTCACTCATCTTAAAAGAGACCCGTGATTTTGTTTCATAATATGTACTATTTTTATAAAATAAATTTTTATTCAATATCTGCATTATTTTAGTTATAAAAGAAATTATTATAAGAATGTAAAAAATATCTTTTTTTGAATTTTGAATTGCCTTCATAATTACTAAGATCTAATTTCGAGCATCCAGTATTTAGTTTTTTCCCACATATTTAGAAAATTATTTTCTGGCATAAATTTATTTTGAACTTTACCTGAATTCACAATTATGCCTTCTTCATTATATCCTGTTATAACCATGAAGTGATATTGTTGTACAAAAAAAATACCCGTGTCTATCATAACAATAACAGGATTTTTATTGTCAATATTTTTTCTTATGTCATCTAAACTTCCACTATATTGTTTTGCGGACATGCCTATTTTCTGCGCAAAAAGAACCATATCAATTGTTAGTGTGCCTCTTGCGGATTTGCTATATATTTCATTCGCAATCTCTTCAGGCGATATCTTCAAACCATAATAATTCAAAACTCCTGCAAGAGATGCAGGGCCACATTGATATTCTTCCTGTGGGAAAAAAGGAACATTCTCTATTAAATGCACGTTTTTTTGAGTTTCTGATATTGAATGTAAAGAACAGGATAAAATAAATATTAACCCCAAAAAAGCAATTGTAATAACGCAGATGCTGCGAAAATTAATAAAGGCTGAAGGCTTTAGACTGAAGGCTGAAGAATGAGCTTCACTCATCTTAAAAGAGACCCGTGATTTTGTTTCATAAATTGATTTATTGTTAGATGTCCTGTTCTCATAAAATTCAGGATTATTTTAGTCGAAAAAGGGGATAGATAAAAATACTATCCCCTATAATTATTCAAAGACACATATAATAAGCATTCAATAGAAAACGATTTTACTTTGTAATAACCACTTTGTGTCCCGTAAGATTCAGAAGAATTACAACCAGAATTGCAATAACAAGCAATGCTATGATAACACCGAGGACATCTCCTCCTGCCTTTAAATCATCAAGCTGTGATGCTACCTGATGCAATTGCTGGTCGCTTAATTGTGCAAGCCTATTTTTAACTTCTTCTGTGGTAAATCCCAATTGCAATAACCGTGTGCTAACAGCTTTTGTCTCAATTATTTTTTGTATTTTATCAATATCCGAGTTCCTGTCAGCTTGAGCATAAGGAATAATTTCGGAAGGAGCGAAGCCCGCATCAACCTTCGGAGCAATTCCAATGATAAACATCGCAACCACAAGGTACCATGAAATTTGTTTAATAAATGGTATCCTCACTTTTCCACCTCCTTTCGTTATTAATTTTGGATAAAAATCATCTCAGTCTTGAAATATTTCCGAAAAGATATTTAAAGTCTTCATCCTCAAATCTTATACCGGCTCCGACATATCCTCCTGCTTTTTTCTTATTAAGAATATTATCGGCTCCTGCTGAGACAAAAAGATTCTTAAAAACAAAATAATCAACGCCTACTTTCAGATGGGGATTTTTAGAATCTTCCTCATCATTTGAAAAATCCCATATATCAATTGAAGCCTTTGCCTTATCATTTTTAAAAAAGTAATCAGCTCCGGCTCCGAAAGTGCTCTCTGTTACGCCAATTCTCAACCCTGTATTATCAAATCTCTTTGCAAACTGAGCGGTAAATTCTATTTCTTTCTCTATCTCTTTTTTCTTGATTTTTGTAGTCCCTGTTGGAGTACTTGTAATAGTTTCTTTTGTGCTTACCCTCCCCAATGGATCTCCAACAACTCCAAGTATATAGTATTTATCGGGTTTGGGTTGTAGGGTAACATAAAATGCGCCTTTGCCATCACCCTGTCTCATAAGATAATCAGACTGAAATGTAATAAAAGTCTTAAATCTATCAATAGCGCCAATTGTTCTGTCGAGCCCTTCTGCTGCTTTGTTTATGGATTCATAAAGCTTGTCATCTTTTACAAGTTTTCCAAGAGTACCCTCCCCGCTATCAATTTTTTTCGCTACATTATTAAATGAATCTATCGTACTCTTTAAAGAATTTTTATTTTCTTCGATAATTTCCTTTAATTCCCTTGTAGCCCTGCTGAGATTGGAAACAAGTTCCGGCCCGTCTGTTTTAAGTCTTCCGGAAAAATCTTCCATATTCAACAGCGTTGTCTTCAATGGTTCTCTGTTTGTTGTTATAACTTCATTAAGAGAGGCTGTTAATTTATTTATATTATCAAGCACATTTCTCATTTTTCTGTCATTTACAATAATTGTTTGGCTTAAATTTGAGGTTATCTCTTCGAGATTCAGAACAGATTCTTTCAGTGCCTTCTTTGATTCATCAGTACCCAAAGCTTCATTCAATGACATTGCGAGGTCGCTGATATTCTCAGAAACCCTTGATAATTTGCGAACCATGTCATCTATGTCAACAAGCTCAATAACTTCCTTTATAGATTCACCATTTTTCAGCGCGGGCTCCCGCGACCCGACCTTTATCTCGAGATATTTATCTCCAAGAAGACCTGTCGCTTTAATAGAAGCAGTAGCATCGCTGTATATAGTTACATCTTTTCGCATCCGAAGTTTAAGCCTTGCTATACCATCTTTTAATTCTATTTTTTCTATAACACCAGCATCCACACCCGCAATCTTTACTTTTGTTTTTTCATCAAGACCGGCTATATTCCTGAATTCCACATAAACTGTAAAACCTTCCTTCTTTAACCAATCGAGTCCGCCTACCTTAAATGTCATAAAAGCAAGTATAATTATTACGAATACAGCGAATAATCCAACTTTAAGTTCTGTTGAAAGCCCTTTCATTGTGAACTCCTTCTATCTTTATCGGACCGTAAGCACTTCCTGTTATAAATTGTTTTATAATTGGATCTCCAGTATTCCTGATTTCATCAGGTGAACCTGTTCCAATAATTTTTCCATCATAAAGCATGGCTATTCTGTCCGCAATTTTATATGCACTATTCATATCATGAGTAATCGCAACACTTGTTACTGATAGTTTGTTTTTCATCTCTATTATTAAATCATTTATAGCATCAGCCATAATAGGGTCAAGACCTGTTGTTGGTTCATCGTAAAGAAGTATTTCAGGTTCATGTGCAATTGCTCTTGCAAGTCCGACTCTTTTTTTCATACCACCCGAAAGTTCAGAAGGCATAAGGTCTTCAACACCAGCGAGACCCACGAGTCTGAGTTTTTCAGAAGCTATTTTTCTTACATCTTCGTCACTCATTTTCTTCTGCCTTGTAAGAGCAAAGCCTACGTTTTCCCAGACTGTTAATGAATCAAATAATGCTGCCATTTGAAAAAGCATACCAAATTTTTTTCTTATTTCATATAATTCGCGTTCATTTAATTTTGTAATATCTGTTCCATCTATAAGAATATTACCTTTATCAGGTTTCAGAATTCCAATAATATGTTTCAAAAGTACACTTTTGCCTGAGCCGCTACCTCCTATTACCACCATGCTTTCTCCTTTCTCTACTTTCAAATTAACACCCTTTAAAACATGATGGTTACCAAAAGCTTTATGCAAGTCAATAATTTCTATCAATTGTCTCTCTCTTAATTTTACCTAAAAAGCCATGCTGACAGAAAATAGTCAGAAATTAAAATTGTCATTGAAGAAAGTACAACAGCCCCTGTTGTCCCTTTTCCAACTCCTTCAGCTCCCCCACGTGTGTAAAAACCTTTATAACAGCTGATTAAAGATATAGATGCTCCAAAAAAAGCTGCTTTAATCAAACCATTAAATATATCGGAAGCCTCAAGATAGTCCCATGTCCTTTTCCAGTAAACTATTGAACTTGATTCAAATAGTCCTACAGTAACAAGATAACCGCCTGCTATTCCTGTTATATCCGCAATAGTAGCAAGTGCCGGTAACATTAATGTTCCTGCCACAAATCTCGGGACTATCAAATATTTAACAGGATTGGTCGCAAGAGTTTCAAGTGCGTCTATCTGTTCTGTAACCCTCATGGTACCAAGTTCTGCTGCCATTGCTGCTCCTGCTCTTCCTGCAACAATTAAAGCTGTCAGAACAGGGCCAAGTTCTCTTGTCATGGAAAGAGCAACAACTGTTCCAACGAGAGTTTCTGCTCCAAAACGTTTGAATCCAGTGAATGTCTGAAGAGAAAAAACCATACCCGTAAATATCGCTGTTATAAGGACAACGGGCAATGACCTTATACCTATTTCGAGCATTTGTTTAAAAGTATTTCTAATTTCATAAGGAGGAATTATCATTTGTTTTAATGTCACAGAAAAAAGCAGAAGTATCTTTCCCATTTCCTCTGAAAAATTCAATATTGTTTTCCCGATTAGTTCAATTATTCTAAACATAAATTCTTCTTGCTCTACTTCCAAGAGAAGTTAGAATTTCATATGTGATTGTATTTGCCCTTTCTGCAAGCTCATATGCAGTTATTTTCTCCTGACCCTGCGAACCTATAATAACCACTTCATCTTCTTCTTTAATGTCTTTTATTTCTGTAACATCAATCATTGTCATATCCATACATACTCTTCCAACTACAGGAACTCGCCTGCCTCTAACAAGAACTTCTGCATTGTTTGAAAACAGACGGTTAAATCCATCCGCATATCCTAAGGGAATTACCCCTATCTTACTTTTTCTTTTTGTTGTAAATGTTCTTCCATAACTTATTGGAGTGCCAGCAGGAACATTTCTTAAATTCAATATCTTTGTTTTTACGGACATAACCGGAATAAGTTTATCATAAAACTTCTGATCATCAGCGGGAATATCATAGGATAAAGGAGAATATCCGTAAAGCATTATACCCGGTCTGACAGCATCTAAATAAGCCTCTGGAAAAGACATAACCGCAGCGCTATTGGCTATATAAGAAAAAATATATCTATTTAAGTTTGAAGATAACATATCTCTTATGGAAATGAATTTATTAAGTTGTTGAAGTGCAAATGTTCTGTCTTTAAGGTCTGCTTCGGAAAAATGGCTTATAATGCCTGTAACCTTTATACCGGGCATTTTGCTTATAGTTAAAAGTCCATCCATAATATGCTCGCCTGTTAAACCGAGCCTTCCCATTCCTGTATCAATTTTTACATGAACATTTATTTGTGCATTTCTTTTTCTGGCTTCCCTGGAGAATTCATGAGCAGCTTCAATACTATGTATGACAGGGATGAGATTTAATTCAATACACTCACAGGCATCTCTGTCAAATAAAACTATTATCTGACAGTTTATGCCAGATTCTCTTAGTATTCTGGCTTCACCTGTAAAAGCAACAGCAAGATATTCAACACCATGTTTAAGTAACAGACGTGATATTTCTATTGAACCATGACCATAAGCATCGGCTTTTACGACAGGAATTATATGCCGATCACGGACAATACTTTTTATTGTTTTTAAATTATTCAATAATGCCGAAAGACTTATTTCAGCAATAGGTCCTCTAAGCACCTTCTTCTTTTTTACTATCTGTACTTTCTTTTTTTGGTGTTACATCAATCTCATCATTTTCCTTAACACTCTTTTTGAAATTCTTAATTGCCTGACCTATACCACTACCTATTTGCGGCAATCTTGTTGCTCCAAAAAGAACAACCACAATTATAAGAATAATGATAAGTTCCTGAGTTCCTAAACCAAACATTCTGAACCCCCCTCTCTTTTGTAGTCTTCAATAGTATTTATATTAACAAATGACCTGCCAAACGGGTCTATTTTTCTTATTTCCTCTTCATTAATGTAATATACAACTAATTCCTTTAAAAAATCTCTTAAACTTCTTTTACCTTGTATAATACTATTTTCCATCTTACCGGCTATCCTTTTTGAGTAAACTCCCAGTAATGGCTGGGATCTATTTTCATATAATGGAATTATAGCATCATATCTTTCATCTGCCTTATCAGCAATATACTTAATTAGTATAACATTTATATAAGGCATATCGCATGCAGTAACAAATAAAAAAGGAGAATTAATATTGATTAAAACTGAATATATTCCAGTCATAGGTCCTCTATGACTTAAAACATCTCCTATCATTTGAGCGCCGAGATAGAAATATAATTCCGGGCTGTTTGTGCTTATAATTACCTTACTAAACATTTGCCTGAGTAAATTTAAATTTCTTTCGATTATTTTTTTATCCTGTATCTTAATAAATCCCTTAAGAACAGGAATCCTCCTGTTCTCGCCTCCTGCCAAAATTAAAGCATCCATCATACACAATTATAATAATTTATTGAAAATATACTTTCAATATAAAACAACCACAATGAATATTCCATTTTTCTAAAAAGTAAAAGCTGTATAAATTCTGAAATTTCGGAGATATGTTGCAAAAATCCATATATACATCTTCCAAAGTTGCATTTCAGGTTAATAATGAATCAAGCCGCATTATGTCAATTATATTTTTTGTGTTAAAATAAATAAAATGGCTGGGATACACAATATAAAAATGTTTAACCCAAAAAATGCATTTTAAATAATGCAGATGTTGCGAAAAAATTTATTTTTCGATA
>JACAFE010000012.1 GCA_013388435.1 Nitrospirota bacterium
AAATCAGGAATAGTGTTATTATCGAGATCAATATTTGCAAATGGGTTGCTTGCATCAACAACTATGTTCTGAGGTCCGCTATAGACAATAGAAGCTTCTGCTTGGCCAGCCATTGCAAGAGCACCAGCGGCGAGTGAAGAATAACTTATAAGTTTCTTTTTTAATTCCCTGTCTTTCATAATTGATTCTCCTTTATTAAGTTGTTAAATTTTATATAAAAATCATTAGTAGTCAATAAAAATAAGTAATTTTAATCATGATCAGAGAGAATTATGTGTGCTTTATTAGATCGCCTGAATTAACAACGGAAAAAACAGCTCTTAAAAGGATTTACATAAAATTGTTGAGATTACCCTTAAAGTAAGATGATCCTAACTTTCCGAAAGAATCCTGAATGATGTCCCTGTTTTTCTTATATCAGAGATGATGGCTTCTACTTTAAATGGTTTAGCTGTAAAGAAATCAAGAACAAGTGATATTCGATGTCCTAATTGGAGAGCAAGCGCTATACCACCAGCCAGTACCGCACGATACTTATTAAAGATTCCTGAGAATTTATTGAGAATCTCCCATCCTTTATCCATATTATTGTCTTAAATATAATTTTGTGATACGATTTATTAAAGAGAGATTTAACCCCGAAATTAAAAATCATTTTAAAGATTTATAAGGGGTAAAAATGGCATTAAAAAATAAGAAATCAAGGGAAAAAGAAAGCTCTCCTTTCCCTATGGGTAAAGAAGTTGCCTTTAACTCCTCAAACGATTCAAATTATTTAAAGATGTCATTCAAACAATATTTTGAAATACAAGCTTCAATCCTCAGCGCTATCCCCCATGCAGTTATTGGATTAAAAGAACGTACTATTTTTTTTGCAAATGAATCTGTGAAAAATGTTTTTGGCTGGAACCCTGATGAATTAATAGGACAAAAAACAAGGCTGTTGTATCGTAGTGATAAAGAGTATGAGGAAATTGGCAATCATTTTTATCCTTTACTTGAAAAACAGAGAACACATATTGAGGAATTTCCATGCATACGAAAGGATGGCCAGGAAATAATTTGTAGAATAAGTGCTTCAGTCATTGGTAAAGAAATGATGGAAAAAAGCATTGTTGTTATGTATGAAGATATAACAGAACAAAAAAAGACACAAGAAAAGTTAAACAAATACCAAGAACATCTTGAGAAATTGGTTAAAGAACGAACTGAACATCTTGAAAAATTAAATATGGAGTTTGAGTTGGCTAATAAAAGATTAAAAGAGCTTGATCGCCTGAAATCAATATTTATTGCTTCAATATCTCACGAACTACGTACACCATTAAACTCAATTATTGGATTTACAGGTATGACCCTGCAGGGATTATCCGGACCAATTAATGATGAACAAAAGGATAATCTTAAAAGGGTCTATCAATCAGCTAAACATCTTCTTTCTTTGATCTCTGATATTATTGATATTTC
This sequence comes from Nitrospirota bacterium, assembly GCA_013388435.1. GTDB lineage: Bacteria > Nitrospirota > Thermodesulfovibrionia > Thermodesulfovibrionales > SM23-35 > DYFC01. Next base: position 1,468 of record JACAFE010000012.1, read on the forward strand.
AAAAATAGAAGCAGGAAAAATAGATTCTTCTATTGAAGAAGTATCATTAAAAGGTATAATTGATGAGGCAATAGCAACAATAGAGCCGCAATTAAAAGAAAAACATCTGGGTTTAAAGGTTAATCTATCCGAGAATATAATATTGAATACAGACAGAAAAAGGCTTTTACAGTGTCTTCTTAACTTTTTAAGTAACGGAGTAAAATTTACTGAAAAAGGCAGTATTACAATTTCAGCACAGAAACTTAATAATGAATAAGGGATATATTAAAGAAATAGGCTTATTGGGATATTATCTTGAAAAAAGGCAAAGTAGGATTATATAAACCCTTTCACTCAAGGATACAAAAATTAAGAGACAGCAAGGTACTTAAAGTGCATTTTATCATATAACAGCACAAACGAATAACAAATAACTATTAACAGATAACTAATACAACAGCACACTAAATTATCGAAAATAATTTTCTCGCTACATCTTAATCATTTCAATTGCTTTTTCCAAGGGTAAAGAGTTTTGACGGACCTGCCAGAAATTTCCATTCAGCTTCTTGAAACAATTCCCTGCATTGCTGTACTGTCATACCTCTTTTTCCTTTTGTATCACTTTCTATATCACGAGGATTTGATCCAGATTCTGCCCATATTACATTAGCTCCTGCAGCAATGCCTATCACATTTGGTTCATGGGTGCAATTGCCGGGAACTTCAAAGCCTGTTGCAAGTCTAACAACTGCAACTATATGAGCCATTTTTGCTTCACTTATAACGCCATACTTTGCCATTTTAGTATCAGGGATTGGAATGCGCCTCATAGCCCCGCTGAAAACAGGATAAATTTCTCTTGTTATAATAGTCTTTTCTACAAGTTCGTCAATGCTATGTTCAGGTCCTACAGGTTCTACACATGTGCCAATAGCTAAACCTGCTGCTTTTGCCGCTTTAAAAGTTTGAAGCCTTTTTTCAGGAGGTATTGTTGTATCCACGCCCTCACCCATCCGTAATGCATGATATATTCCTGAGAAACCTGTATCTTTTAATTGATAAGCCTGTTTTTCTGAAAAATCATCAATATTTGCAACAAGAATGGTATCTTTTTTTAGTGATTTTCTTACCTCTTGTGCTACTTCTATAAATTTCTGGAATGGATACCTTGCTGTTGTCATAAGGTATATTGCATTTGCGCCATCATTTTCAAACTCAACTGAACGTCTTGCTACTTCTTCAGCAGACAAATCAATAGATTCTTTAAAAACTTTGTTGCATGCCGCAAAAGAGCAAAACCTGCAATTACGGGAACATTTTGCAATGTCAAGACCAACCTGAGCATGAACTTCTGCAAAACCATTTGATGTTTTCTCGCACATCTGTCGTGAAGCAGATTGTATAAGAGACCAGTCATATGAAAATAATTTTGTTTTGAATAATACAGCTATTTCCTCTGAATTGAGGATGCCGCCTGATAATGATTTTTTAACGATACGTTTTACCATAATTTCCTCAGGATATATTTATTTATACGAACCGCTATTTTAAAAATGTTTCAACTCATTCTTTCTACAAAACCGGGTTAATTTTAAAATTTATTTTTGGAAATTGGGGAAAATAGCTTAAAGCATAGAATAACTTTAAAATAAAATTTATCTCTAATAGTTATTTTCAATATATGAAAAAATATTGATAGATATTGGTTATTTTGTGAATATGGTTCAGATTTTTGTATATCAATTCCGATCCGTAGAGAGTGCATTTCTGGTCTTTGATGGGTTTTTTAGCAGGGTTCGGACTCGGTTTTATGTTTTGACTGGATTTTCCAATGAAGTGAATGTCTAAACATGCCCAAAGATAGAATTCAGCAGGCGGTTCTATTCTCTTAGACTTGACAAAAAATATAAATATTAGGTACCTTAAAAACAACTACGGATAAGAAGTTCGCAGTATTGAAGAATAACAAGCCACGAAGGCTAAAAATACTTAATAGGGTATTGCTTTCGTGGTTTTTTATTTGAACGGGTAATCTATGGAACAAAAAATGTAATTTTAAGAGATTGTAAGTTTGCAGATATAGCGAGAAATTTTTTCTATACTTTATGCTAACAAATAATAAGTGAATTTAAAAATATAAGATGAAATAATAATCTATTAATCAAAATAAATATAGCACTTCTGAAAGTTATGTAAGCGCAAATAATATTAAATTTATGGCACTAAAATATATGCATTATTCGAGCGAACAAAAATATGGTTTTATAACATCTCTGATGATTCATTCACTGGTTTTTGTTATTTTTTTTACTTTTTCTGTTTATAAGAAAGATGATAATCTCAAAACTTATTATATAGAATTCGCACAATTCAATGAACAAATTCCAGTCCAAACAACAAAATCCTTAAAACCTTCAATCCAGAACTTTCCGAATGAGCCGGAAAATAATGAAAAAATTAATGAACCTCCAAAAATAGAACAGCCTTTAATCAAGGAGCCGGAACCTGTCAAGCATGAGGTTAAGCCCGAACCTATACCCGAACCTGTTAAGGAAGTTGAAAAACCAAAAATTATTGAACCAGAAGAAACCAGGTTGTTTGATGAAAAGCCTGTTATAAAAGAAACCACTGCAAAAGTAGATGAAGCTGTAATAAGAAATCCCTCTTTTGAGAATCAGAATGCTGTTAAGGTGGCAAGTAAACCTGCTCCTATTCCGCAACCTCAAGTTCAGTCTAATCAAGTAACTTCCACCCATGCTGTAATTCAGACACAATCAGTTAAAAAAGATGTTGCCACATTGTCAACAAGTTTATCTTCGCCTTCACATTCAGCAGGTAAAACTTCTTTAATCGAGACAGAATTCGGAAGAAGCGGCGCTCCTGTTTTTGTGCACAGGCAGATGCCTGTTTATCCAATGATGGCAAGGAAATTAGGGAAAGAAGGCAAAGTCGTTCTCAAACTTCATATAAATGAAAAGGGAAAGCTTCTAAATATAGAAGTCGTAGAGTCAGCAGGATATGGTTTTACTGAATCTGCTATTGAGGCTGTTAAAATGTCAACTTTTGCGCCTGCTTATGAAAAAGGTACAGGCATAGAATCTAAGGCTTTACTTACTATACGTTTCGTGATTAAGAAAAGTTAAAGGAGATATTATGGAATGGCTTTCTGCTGTAGTTGATTATGGAGTTATAGGTCTTCTGATTTTAATGAGTATTATTGCAGTTTCTGTGGCAGTTGAAAGAATTCTTGTTTACAAAAAAATAAAGCCTGAAGAATTCGAGGATAGGAAATCTCTTGAAATTAAACTCACTGACAAGCTGCATATTATTGCTACAATAGGAAGCAATGCGCCTTATATAGGATTGCTTGGCACTGTGCTTGGAATTATGCTTACTTTTTATAATATTGGCAAAGAAGGGTTGATTGATACAAGTAAAATTATGACCGGGCTTGCGCTTGCACTTAAAGCAACAGCAATTGGACTTTTAGTAGCTATCCCTTCTATTACTTTTTATAATTTTTTACTTAGAAGAGTAAAAGTATTGCTTGCTCAATGGGAGAAAATAAATGGAAGAAAAAGAATTTGATTATATGAATGTTATTCCATTGGTTGATGTAATGCTCGTATTGCTTACAATAGTTCTTACTACATCAACTTTTATTGCATCAGGCATGATAAATGTATCTTTGCCAAAAGCTTCTAATGAACATAAGGAGATATTGAAAAACCAGACAATTACAATCAGCAAGGATGGTACAATATTTTTTAATACAACTGTTATGACACTTTCTGAATTAAAAAATACTGTGCAAAATTTAAATAAGGAAACACCTATAATAATTAGAGCTGATAGAGATATAAGGCTTCAGATTTTTGTAGATGTACTTGATGTCATCAATAATCTTGGATTTAAAAAAGTTGCAATCCAGACAGAGAAGGGAAAAGATTAAAAAAGTATAAAAACAATAACTTATGTTTTGGTTAATAATATACATATAATAATGATTTAAAGCTTGACTCTTTTTTAATGTACTGGATATAATTAAAAAAAGCCACGAAGGCTGAAATAATGACCTGAAGGTCAAAAAGCTTTCGCGGCTATTTTTTTTGCCGCGGGAAAGGAAATTTTATGAAGTTTCAAATTTTAAAGTTTAAAGTTTCAAAAATCAATGCGGCAAGGAAGTTTAATTTTCTTTTTGCATTAGCATTAACCTTTATCTTGAATAGCAATGTTTATGCTATGCATCCTCTCATTTCCGATGATGCCGGGACAACAGGAACAGGTAAATTTAATCTGGAAATGAATGTTGAGTATGCCAATGACAATGGTGATTCTGAAACTCAATTTGCAGCAACACTTTCAGCAGGTGTCAGGGATAATATTGACATTGTTTTAACAGTTCCATACCTTTTCCTAAAAGCTGAAGAAGGTGATGAAACTTTTAAAGAAGACGGCCTCTCTGATATATCTTTTGAGGTTAAATGGAGATTTTATGAAAAAGATGGTCTTGGCCTTGCGCTGAAACCAGGAATTATTCTTCCTTCAGGTGATGAAGATAAGGGCTTAGGAGATGGGAAAACAGCATATTATTTACATTTTCTCGCAACAAAAGAATTTGAACCTCTCACTTTTCATCTTGACCTTGGATATATAAGAAATAGAGTTGAATTAAGGGATGTTTGGCATTATTCCCTTGCAGCAGAATATGCTGTATCTAAACCGCTTATTCTCGTAGCCAATATTGGAGGGGAAACAAATCCGGACAAGGAATCAAATGTTCATCCGATTTTTTTACTTGGAGGAATTGTTTATAAAATTAACGATAATTTCAGTTTTGATTTAGGTTTAAAAACAGGACTAAATAAGGCTGAAGCAGATTATACTATCCTTGCCGGAATTATAATTGACTTTTAAAAGGGGGTGTTGATATGCATATGGCAGATGCTTTGCTATCGCCAGCAGTAGGTGGAACAATGTGGGCTGGTTCTCTTGCCACAATGATTTATTGTGCTAAAAAACTTAGTGGCAAAATAGATGAAAAAATGATTCCACTGATGGGTGTGCTCGGTGCATTCATATTTGCCGGGCAAATGATAAATTTTACTATTCCAGGAACAGGTTCAAGCGGACATATCGGCGGCGGCATGTTACTTGCGATTTTACTCGGTCCTTATGCCGCTTTTATTGTAATTGCTTCTGTTTTGGTTATTCAGGCTTTATTTTTCGCTGATGGAGGTCTTCTTGCTCTTGGAGCTAATATATGGAATCTTGGAGTATATCCAGCATTTATTGGATACCCGTTGATTTACAGCGCTATTGTAAAAAAGAATTCAAATAGTAAAGCCATCACTATTGCATCCATAATCGGTGTAATTGTGTCATTGCAATTAGGCGCGCTTTCAGTAGTGCTTGAAACAAAATTTTCAGGAATAACTGAATTACCTTTTAGTACTTTTCTGCTTATGATGCAGCCCATACATCTTGCAATTGGTTTAGTCGAAGGAATTGCTACAGCCGGAATAATTTTATATGTAAGAAAAATAAGACCTGATATTGTTGATAATCTTGAGGTTGTTAAAAATACATATTCAACCGGCTCTTTGAAGAAGCTCTTAATTGTTATGTCATTGCTTGCAATTATAACCGGCGGAGCATTATCATGGTTTGCATCAACAAATCCTGACGGACTTGAATGGTCTATTGAGAAGATATACGGAAAGCCAGAAGTTCCTGAAAAAATAAACCCTGTTACTGAAAATATTTCAAAACTACAGGAAAAAACAGCAATTCTTCCTGATTATTCTTTTCCCTCAAAAGGAGAAGAACAGGAAAAATCGCCTTCATGGCCTGCTGTTGATACAGGAACATCGGTATCAGGAATAATAGGTGGAATTATGGTGCTCGCTCTTGTTATAGTTTTTGGAATGGGCATAAGAATTATGAATAAAAACAGAGCCAAGACGTGAAATTTGATGAAGAGTTTTTTAATTTAGGTTATCTTGATACACTTTCATATAAAGATACTTTTGTACATAGACTTGATCCGAGGATAAAGATAATAGTTACATTTATCTTTATCCTCTTTGTTGTTTCATTCAATAAATACCAGATTTCTGCCTTATTGCCTTTTTTTTTATTTCCCGTATTTCTTTTGACAGCAGGAAATATACCAATTAAGGCAATTGCAAAGAAAGTGCTTTTTATATCTCCGTTTGCGGTATTCATTGGAATATTCAATCCACTTTTTGACAGGCAGATTTTAATAACTCCTTTTGGTATTCCTGTTTCAGGAGGCTGGCTGTCTTTTTTCTCAATAATAATTAAATTTATTTTAACGGTAAGTAGTGCTCTGCTTCTAATTGCTGTAACATCATTCCCGGGAATATGTGAGGCGCTTTCAAGAATGAAGATGCCAAAAATATTCGTAATTCAGCTTTTATTCTTGTACCGGTATATTTTTGTGCTTCTTGATGTTGCATTGAGAATGGTTAGAGCAAGGGATGCAAGGGCATTCGGGAATAAAGGGAAAGATATTAAAACGTTTATAAGACTTGTGTCGGTTTTACTAATAAAAAGCATTGATAGAGCTGAAAGAGTTTATCAGGCAATGTTAGCGCGCGGTTTTAACGGTGAGATAAAGGTCATGAAAAAATATAAACCTCGTTTTGCAGACATAATTTTTGGAATAACTTCTGTTTTACTTTTTTATATATTCAGAAATTATAATATAGCAAATTATTTTGGAGAGGCTATAAAAAGGTAGAAATCAATGAGTCATCATATTGTTGAACTTAAAGACGCTTTTTTTAAATATCCTGATGGTACCGAAGCTCTCAAAGGCGTATCATTTAAAATATTACATGGAGAATCAGTTGGTATTGCAGGTGCAAATGGCATGGGGAAAACGACTTTGCTATTAAACCTTAGCGGGCATCTTATCCCGACCAAAGGAGAAGTTTCAATTGGTGAGGTTACTCTATGCCAAAAAACACGTCAGGAAATAAGAAGAAAGGTGGGTTTTGTTTTTCAACGTACGGATGATCAGTTGTTTATGCCCACTGTCTATGAAGACGTGGCATTCGGACCTGTTAATCTTGGATTGCCGGAGAATAAAGTCAATGAAAGAGTGAAAAATGCACTCGAAATGGTGGGTTGTTATCATCTTAAAGACAGACCTCCCCACAGGCTTTCAGAGGGACAAAAGAGAGCTGTTGCGATAGCAACGGTTATTGCTATGGAGCCTGATATTTTAATCATGGACGAACCTGCATCAAATCTTGACCCGAGATCAAGGAGGCAGTTGATAAATCTTTTAAATAAATTCAAACATACAAAAATAATAGCATCCCATGATCTTGATCTTATCCTTGATGTTTGTGAAAGATGCATAATTATCAGAGATGGCAAAGTATTTGCCGATGGCCCATCTGATGAGATATTATTAAATGAATCTTTGCTTGAGGAAAACGGTCTGGAACTCCCTCTGACAAGACAGTTACATAATTTTAAGCAGTCTTCTTAACGTAAATTTCCTTCGCAATATCAGAGTCTATTGCAACCGTTGTTTCATCAACCTGAATAACATAAGAAGGTTTACGCTGAATCAATTTGATTACGCTTCCAGCTGTTATCCCGAGTGAATTTAGTTTGCTCAGTCTTGATGCATTTGTTGGAACAATAAATGTAATTTTCCCTCGCGATCCTACTTCAAATTCAGAGAGTCTTGTTACAACAGGCTCAACGTCAATTTTATATTTCTTACAGCATTCGCCTCTGGGAATCGGCTTTCCATGAGGACATGTCTGTGGATGACCAAGAAATGTGCAAACACTGTCAGTCAATTCTTCGCTTAGAATATGTTCCATTTTACAAGCATCATTAATAACAGAGTCACCCCTCATCTCGAATACATCAGTAAAAAGTCTTTCGGCGAGTCTTAGTCTTCTAATCAATGCTTTTGCCATCTTATAACCTTTTTCGGTAAATTGAATCTTATCGTCACTAATATTTACAAGCCCTTCGGCTTTTAGAATCTGAATAAGACGGTCGATTTCGTCATCTTCAGAACTGAGCCTGAAACGATTCAAACCATCGTGACCTTCTTCATTTAACACCCATAAAAGCTCAATTGCTTCATCAATGCGCTCTTTATCCATATGTAAAATTATACCATGTTCATGGAAAATATTAAGAATGGAAGTGGCAGAGTTTTTACCCCGCAGAAACTTTTACGATGAATAGGGCATGGTCCGTGAATGCGAATGAGTTCAAGATGTTCGCTGGTTGAATATCCTTTATGCCTGTCAAAATGATATTGTGGATATATTTTATGATAATCCAGCATTATTCTATCCCTCGTGACTTTGGCGATAATTGAAGCTGCAGCAACAGATGCGCTTATGCTTTCACATTTAGGATAAGAGATTTGTTTAATCGAAACAGATGGAATCTTAACTGCATCTATGATAAGCAAATCAGGAACTACTGATAATTTATTAACTGCATCCTGCATAGCAAGTTTTGTTGCTTTAAGAATATTAATCCTATCAATTTCTTCGGGTTCAACAATGCCAATACCAATATCCAGAGCAGCTTCTTTAATTGCATTAAAAAGAGATTCCCTTTCCTTTTCAGGAACTTTTTTGGAATCTCTGAGTCCTTTTATTGTTGTGTAATTCTTAAGTATTACAGCAGCTGCTACTACTGGTCCTGCTAAAGGTCCACGCCCGGCTTCATCTATGCCGGCAATTTTATTGAAACCTTTTCTTAGAAAAGACTCGTCATGCTGATATATATCCATATCAGCCATGAGATTGCTATTGTATTGTTTCTGTATTTTGAGGTTCGACCGGTTGTTCTTCTTTTGCCTGCAAGTCCTGGTTAGCAACCGCAGAATTTAAAGCCTTAACAGTAAATCCTCTGTCTTTTTCTTTTATCTTTGCTGATTTGCCTTTTTTGCCGCGCAGGTAATAAAGTTTTGCTCTTCTTATACGCCCCTTTTTAAGTACCTCAATTCTTTCGACAGATGGTGAATGAACAGGAAATATTTTTTCAACGCCCACACCGAAAGATATTTTTCTCACTGTAAAGGTTTCTTTGGTATTACTTCCTTTCCTTGCAATTACAACTCCATCAAATGGTTGAAATCTTTCCTTGTCTCCTTCCACAACTTTTACCATAACCCTTACTGTATCTCCGATATTGAACTCGGGTATATTCTTTTTTAAACCTTCTTCCACAGATGTTATAAGATTCATTTTAACTCTTCCTCCTTTATTTCTTTTAACAATTCATGGTCTTCATTACTAATTTCTTTTCTTGAAACAAGGAGATCCGGTCTCCTTGTTATTGTACGCCGCAGCGCTTCTTTTCGCCTCCAGCGCTGAATATCTTTATGGTTTCCCGAAAGCAAAACCTCGGGAACTTTATATCCCCTGAATACAGGAGGCCTTGTGTAATGAGGATAATCGAGTATTCCCCATGAAAACGATTCTTCTTCTATAGAATGTTCATCTCCAAGCACTCCGGGAATTAGTCTTGTAACAGCATCTATTATAACTAATGCGGGTAATTCTCCGCCAGTTAATATATAATCGCCGATTGAAATTTCTTCATCAGCCAATATTGATGTAACCCGTTCATCAACAGCTTCGTATCTTCCACAAAGTAATATTATTTGTTTCTTTTCCCCTGATAATTTCATTGCCATTGTCTGATCGAATCTGCTGCCAGAGGGACTCAACATAATCACCTTGCGTTTTTCTTTATCAGGACATATTGCATCAACAGCATCGAAAAAAGGTTCTGGCTTCATTACCATTCCTGCTCCGCCGCCATATGGATAATCATCAACACTCTTATGTTTATTTTTTGCATAATCCCTGAGATTATGTATGTTTATATTTATCAAGTCCTTCTGGATGGCTCTTTTAATAATGCTTTCATTTAAGTAAGCACTGAAAATTTCAGGGAAAATGCTTATAACATCAAATCTCATAATATAAGAAACAGCAAGGGGTAAAAGGACGGAGAATACCTTCTACCCCTCGAATAGATAATTTTGACAATTCAGGATGTATTTAGATTATATTTACACCCTGCTATCAGGCAAATTTATTCTTACTCAAGAATTTCAAGTACGCAGCGTTTGCCAACCTTTGTTCCTGAAGCGCTCAGAATTGTGCGCATTGCACGTGCGGTTTTGCCCTGTTTGCCGATTACTTTTCCGAGATCGCTCTGCGCAACCCTGAGTTCAAAAACAGTTGTTTTTTCTCCATCAACTTCGGTAACACTTACTTCTTCAGGTCTGTCAACCAGAGCCTTTGCCATTTTCTCAACTAATTCTTTCATCATGTCCCACCTCCATATGAGTTTAGGGCAAGATTAAAGTCCAGCCCTTTGCATAAGCTTTTTTACTTTATCTGTAGGTTGTGCTCCATGTTGTAACCATGTTTTAGCCTTCTCTAAATCAATTTTGATTTCAGAGGGTTCTTTCAAGGGATCATATGTCCCTAAAATCTCTATAAAAGGGCCGTCTCTTCTTGCCCTTGAATCTGCAACTACAACCCTGTAGAAAGGTCTCTTATGCGCACCTAATCTTGTGAGTCTAATTTTGACCAAAACATCACCTCCTTCTTAAAGTCTTTAATTTTAATATATTTCAATTCATAAAGTAAATATTTATGTTCAATCAATTGATTTAAATCCATATTTTGAGTTATTATTACACTCTATGGATACAAAAAAATATTTAGAAGAATCAAGTCGTTATATTATGAATACTTACAACAGGTATCCTGTTCT
>JACAFE010000029.1 GCA_013388435.1 Nitrospirota bacterium
CCAGTCGCCAGAGCGACTAACTTCCAGTGCCGTTTTTCGGCACTCAATTCCAGACCCGCAAAGCGGGTCTCACTTCCAATGCGAAGCATTAAATTTGATAAACGCAATGAACGCAATAAACGCTATCGCCTTCAGCCTTTTATTAGCTATCAACTATGTCTGCATTATTTGGGTTAATAGAAGCAGGGAAAAGTTGACGATTTATTTTTACGTTTTTATTGCAAGAGCAATGTTTGAATTATTCTGATGCAAAGCTTTTAATTCTGCGCGAGTACTCTTTTGTAAGGTTACCGAGAAATTCAGCATCTATATGCCCTTTTGAAGTAATTATTTCGTAAAAACGTTTAGGGATTTTTATTTTTTCCGGGTCATAACCTGTGGAAATCCTTGTCTTCCATCTGAGTTTCTGTATTTGTACTGATATTTTTTCAACATTTTCCGCAATATTTTTATAACCTAATACACTCAAACACTCTTTAAGAAGTTCATTGGTATAAATATTTCTTGCAAAAAGACACGATACCATTGAAGTAAGAAAAACTCTCGCTTTTTCATCATTCAGAAGAAATTCAACAGCCTTTTCTACGTTCTTATCATTATGCTTCAGGTCGTATGAATATCCAGCGGAATCAAGGTGTGAATGTCTCAACCCCAGTGCCTGAGAAGTAAAAAATACTTCTCCTGTGGCATAACCTGCCATTTCCTGACCAAGCACACATGCAAAATCCTCACCTTTATACTTCGATGCTGCCTTCATAGTCCCCTGTGAAAGAATTTTGTAGAAATCGTTTGCGCCTGTAGCAAGATAAAACATTGCTTCTTTATAGCACTGTGCATTTCCAAAAGAAAGGGGAATAATTGTTTCCTTTTCAGAAATAATGCCTTTTTCATAGGCTTCAGTCGCCCATGCAAGAGCCACTCCAGAAGACATTATATCAAGCCCCATTTTTTCAGCAGCATCTATTATTGAAAGAACAGAAAAACAATTCTTAACGCCAAGCATTGAACCTGAAGCAAAAACCGGTTCGTGATCATATGAAACCTGACGGTAAAGATATTGATTCTCTTCCATAAATTTTTCCCTTACGAATCCTATATGAATACAACCAACAGGACACCCTGCACAGGCTGCATTGCGGAGCAATGCGTCATTTGCAAATGTTTCACCTGTGATGCCTTTAATTTCAGAATCGCTCGTATATTGTAAATTTCTATAGGGCAAGCTTTTAAATTCGTTCAATACAGCAACATTTTCTGTTGTGCCGAGATTGTGATACTTGCTCATCATCTCTGTAGTTGTGAGTTGTTTAAAAACATCCTGAAAAAGTTTAGGATAATCCTTATTTTCTACAAGTGGAAAGTTGCCATCACCCTGTATGACAATAGCCTTGAGATTTTTTGCACCCATCACAGCACCGCTTCCAAGTCTTCCAAAGTGCCTGTATGTATCAATGTTTATACAAGCCATTGGAGATAAATTTTCACCTGCAATGCCAATTCTTAAAATGCTTCTGTGTCCGGCACCCTGAAACATATTCCTGAGAATTTTACCTGAGACCTGGACATCTGTACCCCGTAGATAATGTGTTTCTCTTAACTCAAGATTTCTCGACCCTATAAAAAGGCATGATAGCCTTTTTGCTTTTCCAGTGATCACAAGCCCGTCAATATCTGCAAAACGCATGCAAAGAGCAGAACGGCCTCCCCCGTGGCTTTCGGCATATTGATTATGATAAGGAGACTTAAATGCGCAAACAGTCTTGCTCATCAAAGGGAAATAGCCTGTCAGAGGTCCAATTGTAAAAATGATTGATTGTTCAGGATTATCCCAGTTTTCTTTTATATTGCAATAACTATTAAACAGCAAAGCAGCGAGTCCGCTTCCTCCTGCTATTTCTTCTCTGCCATCGATTCTTACAAAAGTTCCTTTTTCCGATGTTAAATCATATAATAGTACTTTGAAATAATCCCTTATCATTTTTGGCTCTCTGTTAGAGTTTCATTATTACCTGAAACTATAATTTCCTTCATTTCAAGACAATTGTGAGGACAGAAATTAACACATCTTCCACAATGTATGCATACAAAAGGTTCTCCGGAAGGGTCAAGGTATATTGCATTTACAGGACATGCTTTTGCGCATTCACCACATAGTATGCAGAGACTTTTTCGTACAATAACCCCTCCGCCTTTTCTTTGTGAATAAGCGCCTGTAGGACAGGCTAAAACACAAGGAGCTGGATCACATGCAAGACAGCTTTTTGCTTCGAACCCTGTAGAAAGCCCACCTGAAGAAGCTATTCTAATACCCGCAGTGTTCCATGAAAGCTTCTTATGGACAAGTCTTGCACAGGCAAGAGAGCAAGAATGACAACCTATGCATCTTTCCATTCTTGGAGCAATTAATATTTTCATAATTTCTAAAAAAATACAGGTTTGAAATCAATTCATCGAAGGCTTGCCCGGGGTTAATTTCTGTATTATGGGCAAAATATCTGTCAGAAGGTTATTTGTAATTTCACACTGAATCCTCGAGGCATTTTCAAGATTCTTTATCCCCTGTTTCAACCTCTCGATGCTTTTATTAAGACAATCTATAGAATTAATAGCTTTCTCGGTATTTCTATTTATCATTTCTTTACGTTTAAGACATTCCTGGATCAGAGCCTGATGCTTCTGTCTTTCTTCAGGAGTTAATTTTGAGATAAAATCCTCAAGGTTACTCATATTTATATTATACTCAAATATATTACCAAATGTTCAATTTAATGATATATAATTATGATTACTATTGATTAATATTTCAATACTTTTTTATGAAATGGAACAAAATATCAATAAAAGTACCTTTTACATTGCTTGAGCAGACCTATAATTTTTTATGGCATTATATAAACGGTATCTCTGTTGAAAGAATTGATAATCACTTTAGATTAAATAGTTACGTTGTCTCAACTCTATCACAGGATTTAGCCAAAAGACTAACAAAATTTTTACGGATTCAGGCAAAAACCTATAAATCAAATTTTACACTTCCTGAATTAACAGAAGAAATTGAAAAAAGCAGTAATTTTATTGCAATCCCTTATCCTAATGCTTATGTGCCTGATTTCGGTATTCCTGTTTTTATTCAACGTGGTAGAGCATTTGGCATAGGGAGCCACCCCTGCACTTTATATTGTTTGAATGCTTTAACAGATTTGTATCTTTCAAAAAAACATCCCTTGCCCTCAAATACACTTGATGCCGGAACAGGAACAGGGATTCTTTCTATTGCCGCAGCCCGTATCGGCATAAGAAAAATCACTGCTGTTGAAATCAGTCCTGAATCTGTTATGGAAGCTCGTGAAAATTTTATTATCAATAAAGTTCTAAAGTTTATAAATCTGAAACAAGGATCTGTTACTGAAATTTCAGAGAAATTTGACCTAATTCTTGCAAACCTTTTTGGGGATTTGCTAATACAAATTGCGGGCATGCTTGTTGATAATCTCACTGAAAATGGTTTGCTTATTGCTGGTGGTATGGCTGTGCCCCAAAATAAGAAGGTTATTTCAATCTTCAAAAATCTCGGATTAAATGAAAAAAAACGCTATCAGGATGAAAACTGGTGTGTTTCTGTATTAAATAAAATATAAACCCGAGTAATACAAATATTGCTTTACCCGAATAATGAGAATCTTTTGGTTAAATTATCTTTTAATGATGATTATTCTTTCTATAATCTGATAAAATAAGTGGTTATGATTGATTTGCATACTCATAGTTTTTTTAGTGATGGAGAACTGATTCCCTCCGAGCTTATCAGAAGAGCCGAAGCAATCGGATACCAGGCTATTGCTATTACTGATCATATAGACGCTTCAAATATAGATTCTGTCATTCCAAAAATTGTTCAGGCTATTAATAAAATAAAGGATTATATATCGGTATATGCGATTCCAGGGGCTGAGATAACCCATGCTCCACCACAAACTATACCTGAACTTGTAAAAGAAGCAAGACGTCTCGGAGCAAGGATTGTAGTTGTTCATGGAGAAACCATTGTAGAACCTGTTGCACAGGGCACTAATCGTGCAGCCATAGAAGCTGGGGCTGATATACTTGCACATCCTGGCTTAATAACCAGTGAGGATCTGCTTTTTGCGAAAGAAAAAGGCATTGCTCTGGAAATAACTTCCAGAAAAGGGCATTCCCTTACAAATGGACATGTAGCTAAAGAAGCTCTCAGGCTCGGTGCAATGCTATGTATAAATACAGATTCACATAGTCCGTCAGATCTTATTACAAAAGCTTTTGCTACCAGAGTGCTTTCAGGCGCCGGGATAGAAGATGCTTTAATCGATTCGATATTTCAAAATTCAAAATTACTTATAGAAAAAGCTCTCAGGAGGAATTAATGCCAAAAGTAATTAAAAAAAGGATTTATAAAAAAGCCGAAATAGAGACTGAAGAACAGGTAAAAGAAAGGCTTGAAAATCTCAAGGAAAAATTAGCAGAAAGACAACGAAATCTAATTAAATATGGAGCAATAATTCTTATCTTAATCATCGCTATAGCGGGATTTTTTGTCTATTATAAATCAACTTCACAAAAAGCTAAAAACCTTGAGTATCAGGCATATAAAACACTTTATGGCCCTGTCCTTCCAGGGGTAAACAAACAGGATAATATATCTAAGGCTCTCGAGTTATTCAAAAAATCTTATGATACAAAAAAATCTCCTTCTTCTTTATATTATTCTGCAATTTGCTACTATGATCTCGAAAAATATGGAGATTCTATTAATACTTTAAAAAATTTAATATCTAAATATCCGGATGATTCTATTTATACACCGCTGGCTTATCAGACACTTGCGTCTGCATATATTTTGAAAGGAGATTTAAGCGAAGCAAAAAAAACACTTAATGCTTTATATAACTTAAAAGGTAATCTTTTCAAAGATGTTGCTCTAATGCAGACCGCTATTATTCTTGAAAAAGAAGGCAAATATGATGAAGCAAAAAAACAATATGAAGAACTTACTAAAAAATTTCCAGAATCGCCATTAAAATCCGAAGCAGCTGCAAAAATTTCTGCTAAAAAAGAGGGTTGATAACCCCAAAAAATACAATTGAAATAATGCAGATGCTGCGAAATAAAAAAAAGGCTAAGGCGAAGAGCCAATAGCTATGAACTATTTTTTGTTTTGTAACGCTTGTAGAAAAGCGGGATAAGGGATACGAGAATAATAAGTCCAATACCGATCACGAACGTAGGGGATATTTTCCCTTTAATTAATTCGAGCAAGGAGCTTGAAAACACAATAAATGCTATGCATGCAGGTAACATGCAAAAAAATGTCGTTACAGCATAATGCAGAAATTTTATTTTTGTAAGGCCAAAAGCATAGTTTAAAAGATTGAAGGGGAAAACAGGTATCAAACGGGTAAAAGCAACAATCTTCCATCCATGTTTTTCAACTCCTTCATCGAGCATTCTCCACCGCGGACTCTTTAATTTTCTTTCAATCCAGTCCCTCGCGATATAACGGGAAATAAGGAATGCCAGGCATGCTCCAGCAGTTGCACTGCTGATAGTATATAAGACACCCCAGAAAGGGCCAAAAAGAATGCCACCAACAATTGTAATGGGAAGTCCGGGCAAAAAAAGCGCGGGAGCTATTGTATATATGAGCATATAGATTAATGGGGCTAAAACTCCATAGCCCTGAATTAATTCTCTAAGTGAATTCTGTTCGAGATAATGTGTTACTCCTGTATATCTTACTGCAAGAATGGCTGCGACAATAACAGCGAGAAACAGGAAGCGTTTAAGATTTCCTCCTTTTGTTTCTACCGGAATGGAAAAAGTTCGTTCACGGATTACTCCATTTTGCGATGCCTTTCTTAAATTGCTTTTTAGTTTTAAACGATTCAGATACGTAATAGGTGCCTTTGAAACTCTGACATTGCCTGAAATTGTAGCCGAGGGTTCAAACAAAAGATCAAGAATATGACTTGTAGGGGTTATGGAACTTAAAAAATTAGCACAACCAGCGCAATAAGTAACAATCATTTTACCTTCTGCTTCCTTTTTTCTTAATGAACCCCAATTTTTCGCAAGATCAGGAGCTATAAATCCAACAGAACCTCCTTCACCACAACAAAGAGTTTTTTTACCATGATGAGGCATTTCTTTGATCTCAAGCCCCTTTGCAGAAACTAAATCTCGCACAACATTATGCACTGATTCATCAAATCTTAAAGCACATGGATCATGAATTGTTACGACACCATGAACCTGTTCGGTATCTGGCAACCCATTTTGAAACATAAATTCATAAACGCTTCTGACAGAAATGCCATCGCCGTATTTCTTAAATACCTTGAAACAGTTTGGACATGCTACCAAAACATTTCTCACACCATTAATCATCAGGTATTCTTTCATTTCCTGAAACATTTTTTGAAAGTATTCATCCCTGCCGAGATCATGAGAAGGTTTAGTACAGCAATCAAGAACGATTCCTATTGAGGGTATTGTTTTTTTTATATGCTCATAAAGTTTCTGAACTTTGTCAGGCCTGGTTCCCGAAAGGGTACAACCAGGGAAAAAGATTGTATCACAACCAGTCGGCAGGAAGTAGAATGAATATTTTTTAGAAGTCCCGCGCTTTTCATAGTTTAAGATTGTATTATACTCTGGATAATCGCCGTTACCTCTCCTGACAGTTTCACGTCGCATCTCAAGAAACATGAATGCCGGATTTATTTTTACAGGGCAGACAGCAACACAAAGCTGGCAGAGACTGCACTCAAAGGGCATCCCTTGATAGAGATTATCGTCAGGATTATAAGAATCCGCGATATCCTTTGGTTTGCCGTGCTTTCTAAGGAATTCGCATTCTTTTTGACAGAGTTTGCATTTGATACATTTTTCAGAGATAACAGCAAGCTGTTCTTTAAGAGCAGGTAATATATCGAGTTTTGAAAAATCTTTTGCTCCGGGCTTTTCTTCTTTAATTGTATTTTGCATTTTTTAATAAATAACCGCAAAAAAATATTTGAGGCAATATTTAACCAATCTTGAAGAATAAAGTTCTATCAATTATTTTAAATTTATTTTGGTTAAGAACGTGCAAATTTTCTTTTTAATATTTATAATTTACATTCCTGAAAAAATCTTATCAAATTCTTTATTTCGATTAATGAAAAGAGAATCATAGTAATAATCTATTTAATATCAAGTTCAAGCTCAAAATCTTAACCTTTAACCCAAATAATGCAGACATTGTTAATAGCTAATAAAAGGCTGAAGGCGATAGCGTTTATTGCGTTCGTTGCGTTTATTGCGTTTATTGCGTTCATTGCGTTTATCAAATTTAATGCTTCGCATTGGAAGTGAGACCCGCTTTGCGGGTCTGGAATTGAGTGCCGAAAAACGGCACTGGAATTTAGTCGCTCTGGCGACTGGAATTTATCAAACTGTTTTTTGCGTTTATAGCGTTATAGCGTTTTTTGCGTTATTGCGTTATTGCGTTTGTTGAGTTGTAACGTTTAATTAAAACTGCACGGAGCAGGGCGTACAACAAAGAGCGAAGAGCAAAAAACAAGGCTGAAGGCTTTAGGCTGAAGGCTGAAGAATAAAACAAAAAGAATAACGTACAGCTCAAATCGTAAGGAGCAAAGCTCAAAAAGAAGGCTGAAGGCAAATAGCGAAGAGCAAAGAGCTGAGAAAATGATTTATTTGAATTAATAATAATGAGGGATCGGAGGATGATTCTATTTAATAGTTACAAACTCTAAGATTTGTCCTGTTTTGTTTTAATTGAAGCTGTTTTAATAGACTTTGATATATTTGGTTTTTTCAACTTATTATTTTTAAAAGATACCTTAGTGCCTGACTTCTTTTTTATATCTTTTTTTACCTTTAAACGTATTTTTTTAGAAATAATTTTATCATCATGATCCATTTCAATTTTCCATTTTGGAGGAATATATATTGTTTTACCTTCCTTAAGAGGCATTATACTTTCCATATCATTCAAATCAAAAATTACTTCTTCAGGCACACCTGTCTTTTTTGCGATCTTCTTAAAAGTATCGCCTTTCTTTACAGTATATTTGTCAAGTACAAATCTTCTGTCTTCAGGTATCTGCGAAATATTTTGCTGGAATATTTCTTTCTTTCCCTTCGGTATTCTAATAGTATATTCAGGCATGTATGGTGGGGTGCACCATCTTCTTAACTCAGGATTTAATTCCTTAATTGTTTCAATCGATGTTTCTGAAGCTTCGGCTATGACTTCAAGATCAACTGGTGACTTAACAGTTACCAGATCATAGTTTAAGGGCTTATGATATTCAAGATTCTCGAATCCGAATTTCTGGGGATCGGTTGCTATCATGCTTGCTGCAATAAATTTTGGAACATAATCTTTAGTCTCATTTCTGATATATCTTGTGCTAAGCAAAGACCAAAAGTCATCTGCATTCGATTTATCAAGAGCTCTCTGTATCTTTCCTTCTCCTGCATTATAAGCAGCCATCGCAAGATTCCATGAGCCAAACATTTTGTAAAGATCTTTTAAATAATTTGCAGCTGCAATCGTAGATTTTACCGGGTCTTTACGCTCGTCCTTCCACCAGTTAATTTCAAGACCGTAATTCTTTGCTGTTGAAGCTATAAATTGCCAGTATCCTACAGCCCTGGCAGGCGAATAAGCATTTGCGTTAAACCCGCTTTCAATTAAAGGCAGAAAAACTATATCTTCTGGAACATTGTTTTCTTTTAAGATACTTTTCATTAATTCAAGGTATTTTCCTGACCTTGCAAGCCAGATGGAAAAACGTTCTTTGATTTTTCCGGTAAAATAATTAATATGCCTCTGCACTGCATTTTCCGCTATTTCATTTGAATTATAATTTTCAATTATTTTTGGAACATTATTTAATTTTTCTTCAGGCAATGAAGAGATAACAGGATTATCCGGGGATATATCCTTTGATTGCTCTAATGCAAAAAGCGGAGAAACAAATAAAAAAATGATGAAAAATAAACTAAATGATACCTTTTTTAACATACATTATATTTTTAGCTTAAAATAGATGTTTTTGTCAAGAAAAAACCACCTGTTGCTAAAATAAGCAAAGCGAAAGCAAAACATATATTAAGCATTTCTGTTGTAGAACATTTCAGCATCTGTTAAAATAACTATCAAAGTTAACAGAGTATAAATTTGTAATTTATTATTATCCCAAAATTACTATGGGCAATTGCAAAAAACAATCTTATGCCACAATTAACGAAGTCCCAAATTTGCAGGATATAAAAATCTTTTCAGCACTGGTTGACCTTCCACGCGATATTCTAATTGCAGAGGGTATTGAAGAAATCTCTTTAACTATTCTCAATCATGCAAAAAATCTTACAAATAGCAGATTCGGGTTCGTCGGTTACATAGACCCTCTTACAAATTATCTTGTCAGTCCAACACTTACTACTGAAATATGGGATAATTGTAAGATAAAAGATAAAAATTACATCTTCAAGGAATTCAAAGGATTATGGGGATGGGTTCTTTTGAATAAACAACCTTTGCTTACCAATAACCCATCTTCTGACCCCCGTTCAACAGGAATCCCGGAAGGACATATAATAATTGAAAATTTTCTGTCTGTTCCTGCAATGATAAAAGATGAACTTGTTGGCCAAATATCTCTTGCCAATTCAAGCAGAGATTATAATGAGCAAGATATTGTTACTTTACAACAGATTGCATCTCTTTATGCAATTGCAATCAATAGAAAAAGAGCAGAAGAAAAACTTGTTCAGAGTCTTGAAGCTTTGCAGGCTGTATATAATATTGCAACAACACTTCGTGGTTCTTATGAAATGCTATGTGAACAGGTTGTTTTTAATCTCGCAAAATTTCTCAAAATTGCCTGTGTTTCTGTTCAACATATTAAAGAAGATAAAATTACAATAGTCTCAAAAATATGCGATGGCATTCTTTCCCATAATGAAATAGAATCGTTAAGTGAATCTCCTTGTTCCGAGGCTATTGAAGCAAGAAAACCTTTGCAGTTTATTATGAAAGATCAGGGAAAATTTCCATTGTATAAAAAATTTAAGAGCTGTATGCTTGCTCCGATTCTTATAGAGGGAGAAACAAAGGGTTTTATATGCGCGATGGACTACTCTGACAGAAAATTCAATGAAGATGAATTGAGACTTCTTGAGATATTCTCAAAGCATATTTCTTATGAATTAGAACGTATAGAGATGGAGAAAAAGCTAAGACACCTTGATAAAATGAAACTTCTCGGACAGCTCGCTGCAGGAGTTGCCCACGAGGTTAGAAATCCGCTTAATGCAATTCTTGCCATTGCTGAAGCACTATTTCAGGATATTAAAGATATAGGGGAAAACCCTGATTATTACAAACCTTTTTTAAATCATATTAGAAGCCAGGTAGATCGCCTATCAAACCTGATGTCAGATCTTCTCGATCTCGGGAAACCGATTAAACAGGAAACCTTCCAGAAGGAATACCTGCCGGAAATATGTCTTGCAACAATTGATCTATGGAAACAGATGCCTATATCCAGAGACTATAAAATAATTTTTATCCAACCGGAAGAAAAAGAAAAGTTATATTTAATGGCTGATAGTTCACGTTTACAACAGGTTTTTCTTAACGTGCTTGAAAATGCATGCCATCACAGTCCCAGGGGAAGCGATATACAATTCGTCATTCTAAATCCTAAAGGAGGGTTTATTAAAATACATATTATTGACCAGGGAACGGGTGTGCCGTCTGAGAACCTTTCAAAGGTTTTCGAACCTTTCTTTACTTCCCGTAAAAAGGGAACAGGTCTTGGCTTAAGTCTGGTAAAACATATTGTACAATCACATGGGGGCGAAGTTACAATTTGGAACAATACACCACCTCCAGGATGCACTATTGAAATAACTTTACCTTTATTTAAAGGGGAAGAATAATGAATCCCAAAATTCTTTTAATTGATGACGAAGAAGCCACAAGGTTTGGTTTCTCTCGCTATCTTTCAAAGGCAGGTTATTTAGTTCACGAAGCAGCAAATCTTTTTGAAGCCAAAGAATCAATTAACTCCCAGAGGTATGATGCTGTATTGCTCGATGTAAATCTTCCAGATGGAAGCGGATTGGATTGGATAATAGAGATACGACAAAGTTACCCTGATATACCCATTGTTGTTATTACAGGTTATGGAGATATTCCTGTTGCTGTTGAAGCCATGAGGCGCGGGGCAGATAATTTTCTTACAAAACCTGTAAACATGGCTGATCTCGAAGTTTTTTTAAGAAAAAGCCTTGAAATTGGTTCGTTGAGAAGAAGACAATTAATAGATAAAAGATTATCAAAAAAAACTCAGATATATTTCGGTGAAAGCCCGGGCATGAAAAAAGTCCTTGAACTCGCTCAACTTGCTGCCCGAAATGAGTCACCTGTTGTCATATCCGGGGAGACAGGCTCTGGTAAAGGTGTGCTTGCAAAATGGCTCCATGAAAATAGTTTGCGTAGCTCATCTTCATATGTTGAGGTCAATTGCTCTAATTTACGGGGAGATTTACTTGCAAGCGAATTATTCGGACATGCCAAAGGAGCTTTTACTTCAGCTATTCAGGAAAAACAGGGACTTATTGAAGTTGCAGATGGAGGTACTCTTTTCCTTGATGAAATTGGAGATATGGATATAAGTGTCCAGGCGCAGTTTCTTAAGGTTGTCGAGGAAAAACGGTATCGCCGTCTCGGAGAGGTAAAAACAAGAAGCAGTGATTTTAGACTTATTTGCGCAACAAATAGAGATCTCCTCGACGCTATAACGAAAGGAACTTTTAGAAAGGATTTATATTATAGGATAAATGTTTTACCGATTGTAATACCTCCTTTGAGAAAAAGGCCGGAAGATATTCCCGGACTCGTTGAACATATAATAAGAACTTTAAGTCCTCAACCCGTTGAAATAAGTGCTGATGTTATGAGATTACTACAGGAATATTCCTGGCCCGGCAATATAAGAGAATTGAAAAATTTCCTTGAGAGAGCTTTATTGCTTTCTCATGGAAATCAATTAACAACAGAACATTTTTATGGGCTTGAACCTGTAAGGTCAGAAGTTTCACCAAAATCTCAAGGCAAATATCCTGATATAGAAGAATCTCAGATTCGTACTGTTTTGAAGAGATTTCATGGAGATACTGCCAGGGCAGCTAAAGAACTCGGTATTTCAAGGGCTACACTTTACCGAAAACTTAAGAAATTCAGGATAACACCTGAAATAACTTTTAACTCAATTTCTGAAGAAGAAGAAGAAATATAAAACATAGTGAACTCAGTGAACACAGTGTTCACTTTGTATGCTTAATCCGAAGTGCTCTCACATTCTCAATAATTCTCAATGCTGAGAATAAATTCTCAGAATTGAGAATTATTCAAACCCTGCAAATTTATAACTAATTGATTAATCTATAAAATTCCACTCTTATTTATATGGCATCACTTTTGCTCTAATACCAATAAATTATGAATATTGTTCTTTAATTTAAAGGGAGCTATAAAATGCAAAAACAGGTTCTTGTTGTTGATGATGAAGCAACTATACTTCTTGCTTTTAAAAAGATATTACAAAAGCCGGGAATTAATGTAGATACAGCAGAAAGTATTGACGATGTGAAAGGACTTCTTAATAAGACATGTTATGATGCTGTAATTGCAGACCTTCGTCTTTCAGGAATATCAGGAGAAGAAGGACTTGAAGTTATACGTTTTGTAAAAGAATGTAACCCCGACACAAAGGTAATACTTATGACAGCATATGGAAGCCAGGATATAATGAAAAAAGCGTACAATCTTGGTGCGGCTTTTTATTTTGAAAAGCCGGTATCTGCTAATGTTCTAAAGGATGCATTAAAGAATCTGGGGGTAATATGAAAGAAATGATTAAAATCAGCGATAAGATTAGAAAAGTTTTAATAGTGGATGATTCGGAATTGCTTCACAGGATGTATGACCTTATCTTTTTCCGTTGTAGAAATAATGGAATAAAAATACTTCATGCATATGACGGTCAGGAGGCTCTCTCGAAACTATCGGAACATCCCGATACAGACCTCATTGTTCTCGATATTCATATGCCTGTCATGGATGGGCTTCAATTTTTAAGACATTGCAATAAAGAAAGAATACATCAGAAAATTCCTGTAATTGTGACCGGCACTCAAGGTAAAGAACAGGACACTATGGATGGGTTAAAAGCAGGTGCCCAGGGCTATCTTATCAAGCCTTTTGAAACAGAGAATTTTTATAAAGTAATTAATAAAGTTTTTTATGAGAAACCTAAGGCAGCGCAAGAAACTGTTGAATTTTCTAACCCATTTTAATGACGCAAAAAGTGAGGACTTGCTTTAATTATGAATAGATTAGCAATAGCAGGACACGATAAAATCAGGCAAAATATATTCTGGACAAAAACATCTTCTGTTCAGCTTACTGAAGCATTAAATCTCCTTAATCATGAAAATTCAAAAATTGTTTTGAAAGCTGTTCAAACATTAAGAGAGATAAAAGATATAAGAGCGCTTGAACCTTTAAGGATGTTATTAAAACATCCAGATCTGGAAGTGGTTAATGAAGTCATTCTTTCAATTGGTTCATTGGGAGATGAAAGAGTAATTTCTGATTTAATTCCTTTTCTTTACTCAGACCCTTTGTTTCAAACCTCTGCAATACAGGCTTTAAAAGAAATTCGCAGTCAATCAGCTATTGCTTATCTTGAACAACTGCTCACTGATTCAATTGTTGGACCAATGGTCGCTGAAACAATAGCTTTTATCGGTGGTATAGCAGCATACAAAGTCCTTGCAAAACATTGGTTGAAATTTAGAGGTCAACTTGATACTGAAAATTATCTCAGTTTGCTCAAGTATGTGCTGGAAGGTATTAATTCACAAATTCCATCTATATCAGGAATTTGTGAATCTTTCTCAATATACCTGAATGACCCTAATGATTCAATCCGAACCCTGGCTGCCTGCTGCATACTTGCTTCAGGCCCATATCCTGAAGACACAAAAGCATTAAACATAATTTCAGAGACATATAAAGATTATATTCAATTGCCTGCATGTTTAAAAAACAGAAGAGACCTTATTCCCAAACTTCTTAATGGGAACGAAAAATTAATTTCATGGGGATTTCAGCTTTCAGCCTTATATCCAAAAAATATTTCTCCTCTGAATATTCTTAATGCTCTAAAAAAATATACAGATGAATCAGATGATATTAATTATATTGCAGAGGTTCTACTTAAGATTAAAGATCCAATACTGGCGCCAGCCATTCTTGATCTGTATTGTAAAATTCCATGGCATAAAAGAATAATTCTCCATCCTGTAATAAAAACTTACAAAAAACAAATTCGTTCACTATTAATTGACTATGATATTGATGATGAAACACGAATTGTAATTTCTGCATACATCGGCGTCTCCCCTGTATGTATTGCTCTTGAAATAATGGATTTGCCATTAGACAGTCGTATTCTTGTTTTGTCTCTTCTGACAGATTGCAAAGGTATCATGAAATGCATGCCATGGTCCCAATGGCTTGAAAATAGTCCGGGATTTTACTTAAATGTGGCTACAGAAGTTGCTTTGAAATCAGGGATTAAAGAAATTTTTCCTGTATTAAGAAAAGTATTGCCATCTTACCCTGTTAAGAGACTTATAAAATCAGCAGGAACGCTCAAAGATAAAGAAAGTGTCTCAATACTTATAAAACATCTTGAATCTGAATCAACAGAAATAAGGATGCTCATTCTCGAGAGTCTTGGACATATTGGGGGAAAAGAAGCAAGGCAGGGGCTGAAAAATTTTATAAAAAATTGCACAAAAAATGAGGAACTGCGTAAAGCAATCAGGTCGCTGTCACTTTGCGCAACATCAGAAGATTGTAGTTTCTTCAGAGAATTCTCCTCTAATTCTGATTGGTATTTCAGATTAATCTGTGCGGAGGTGCTCAGCCGTTATCCAAGCCCTGAAAATTTTGAAATACTTGTAAAATTATCCTCAGACCCTGAAAAGATCGTTTCGCAACGATCTTCTTTTTTCCTCAAATATCTTCCTATGGGAAATTTTTTAACTTGCAAGGATAGAAACACTTTAGACAGTAAATACCAAAATATCCAGGCAATTGCCATGCATAAAATTGAGTCTTATAAATATAATCATCAATTAAAGGAGCACCAAGATGTTACAGGAAATTAAAAAAGAAAACGAGCATATTGATTTTGAACTTTACAGATTTGTTTTTGAGACTGCTGTCGAAATTTTTGAAGAGATATTTGAAACATCAAAAAGATTCCCTCGCGAGAAGATTTTTCTTATTGATCAGTTACGCAGACACTCAAAACTCGTCTGTATTAATCTTGCTGAGGCATGGAGAGCAAAGAAAGATAAAGATATATTTCTGGATAAAATATCTGAAGCAGCACAGGAAGCATCCAGAGTACAAAATTGTCTTAAATTTGCTGTTAAATGCAAATTTTTAGGCAATGATGTTTATAGAAAACTTGATTCTAAATACGAAGATATTTTTGAAATGCTCTGCGACGGCGTAAGAACTTAACCCAAAAATTATATTTTCGGGTTAAACAGATGCCATTACAATTTCGCATATTTTCTTTATATCTTTTGCGCTAAGCTCGGGGTACATGGGAAGTGAAAGCACTTCATTTGCTGCTTTTTCAGCTTCAGGGAAATCTCCTTTTCGATAACCGAGAAATTTTAAAGCTTCCTGAAGATGTAAAGGCACAGGATAATAAACAACAGAAGATATGCCATTCTCTTTCAGTTTTTCCTGAATAATAACTCTTTTCCTGCTTCTAATGGTGTATTGATGATAAACATGAAATGAGCCCTGTTTTTCAATAGGGCACTTAACAAAATTTGAAAGCAATTCAGTGTAAATAGATGCATTTTCCCGGCGTTTTCTATTATATTCATCTATATATTTAAATTTAACGAGTAAAATGCCTGCCTGTAATTCATCAAGCCTGCTATTGAAACCAACTCTCTTATGTCTGTAAGAACCTTTTGAACCATGGTTTCTTAATTGTTTTATGATTTCTACTGAAGATGCTTTATTAATTGTGATCATTCCTCCATCACCATAAGCTCCAAGATTTTTACTCGGATAGAAACTGAAACAACCTGCATCTCCGAAAGAACCGGTTTTTTTACCATTAAATTCTGCTCCAAAGGATTGAGCACAGTCCTCTATAACTTTTAATTTATATTTTCTGGCTATTCTCATGATTTCTTTCATATCAGCGGGATGTCCGAACAAATGAACAGGCAGGATAGCTTTTGTTTTTTCAGTTATATGACTTTCTATCTGTGCGGCATCTATGTTTAATGTGTCAGGATCTATATCCACAAAAACAGGAGTGGCTCCTGTATATAGAATTGCTTCTGCTGTCGCAAAAAAAGTAAAGGGAGTTGTAAGAACCTCATCTCCCGGTCCTATGTCAAGCGCATCTATTGCAAGATGAAGCGCATCTGTGCCCGACGCAACTGCTATAGCATATCCTGTCCCAATATATTCAGAAACTTTTTTCTCGAGTTCTGAAACTTTCTCTCCCAATATATAATGACTGCTTTCGAGTATTTCTGTAACTGTGTGGATAATATCCTCCTTAATTGAACGAAACTGGGTTTTAAGGTCAACCATTGGTATCATTAACACTAACTCCTTATCATTTCATTTATTTTAAGAACCACTTCAAGAGCATTCTTGCCTTCTTTCGCAGATACACGGGGTCTTTTTCTATTCTTAACGCAGTGCAGAAAATCTTTTAATTCTTCTTTAAGCGGCTCTTTCTTTTCAGGTCTTATTACTTCTGAAAGCATTTTTTCTCCTGACATATAATAGTGGGTTATTTCTGATTTTTGATAGTCAATCGCTATATAAGACTCTTTTTGAAATATTTTGAGAACTCGCCGTTTTTCAGGAGATAACCTGCTTACTGTTGATAATGCTGTACATCCATTCTCAAAATCAAGCCATGCTTTTGCAACATCAATTTTTTCTGTCAGTACTTTTGCACCAACTGCTTTTATATCTTTAACAGATACGTCTATAAGACTTAATATTATATCTATATCATGAATCATTAAATCCAGGGTAACATCCACATCCGTTGCTCTGCCAAGAAAAGGCGACATTCTTTCTGATTCGATAAAAAGAGGCTCGGTAATTAGCTCGGCAGCAGAAAGTATCGCTGGGTTAAAACGTTCAAGATGACCTACCTGAATAATACATCCTTTTTCTTTTGATAATTTTATTAGTTCTTCAGCTTCTTCAACAGTTTCGGTTATAGGTTTCTCAATGAGTAAATCCTTGCCTGCTCTCAGGCACTCATAAGCTATGGAATAATGGTTTGTAGTTGGAGTTACAATACTTAAAGCATCTACTCTGTCTATTATTTCCCTGTAGTCATATATCGCGTTACAATTATATTCCTTTGCGAGTGCATCAGCCTTTGTTTTATCAATGTCAACAACAGCAATTAATTCAGCTTCTTCAATTTCTGAATATATTCTTGCATGATGACGTCCGAGATATCCAACACCTATCACTCCTACTTTAACTGGCAATTTTTCCCCTTTTTATAAAGCATTGCTAACCTTTTTTACTTCTTCAAGCTTTTTTATTGCCATGCCTGAATCTATTGATTCTGCAGCCATATCATATGCTGTTTTGAAATCTTCTGTTCTACCTGCTGCAATAAGCGCGAGGGCTGAATTCAACAATACTATTTCTCTTTTCGGACTTTTTTCACCTTTAAGAATCGAGGTAGTAATTAATGCGTTTTCTTCTTTCTTGCCGCCTTTTATTGATTCGATACCGCTTCTCCATATACCAAAGTCCTCTGGTTCTATGATAAAGTTCTCAACCATGCCATTTTTATAACGTGAAATTTTCGTTTTGCCAGTAATACTTACTTCATCAAGTCCGTCTTCTCCATGCACAATAATTGCATCAAGGGTTCCAAGATTTCCAAGAACCTGTGCAAGAGTATTTGTTAATTTTTCTGTAAAAACACCGAGTATCTGTCTTTTTGCTTCTGCAGGATTTGTAATAGGTCCGAGTATGTTAAAAATCGTTCTAATGCCTATTTCTCTTCTTGGACCAATCGCATATTTCATTGCCGGATGAAATAAAGGCGCGAAAAGAAACCCAAATCCTGTCTGAAAAAGACATTTTTCAACTTTTTCAGGCTCGAGATCAATCTTAATCCCGAGAGCTTCAAGAACATCAGCGCTGCCTGATTGGCTTGATACCGAACGATTACCGTGTTTTGCCACTGGTACACCTGCACCGGCTACAACAAATGCTGTTGTTGTTGATATATTGAATGTATGGGACATATCACCTCCTGTCCCGCATGTATCAAGAACACCTTCAGGAGCTTTTATTTTGGTCGCTTTTTCTCTCATTATTTTTGCAGCGCCTGTTATTTCATCTACTGTTTCACCTTTTATTCTAAGAGCTGTAAGAAAAGAGGCTATCTGGGAATCAGTTGCTTTACCCTCCATAATTTCCTTCATACATTCAGCCATTTCATTTTCTGAAAGGTTGATATTGTTCACCAACATATTTATAGCTTCTTTAATCATATAACCTCTACAAATTTTGAAGTTTTAAGAAATTGTTTAAGAGTCTTTTCCCTTCTTTCGTAAGAATTGATTCAGGATGAAATTGGACCCCTTCTATTATAAATATTTTATGCCTAACGCCCATGATTTCTCCACTTTCTGTCCAAGCTGTAATTTCAAGACAGTCAGGCAGGGTCTCCCTTTTTATTATCAGAGAATGGTATCTGGTTGCTTCAAAAGGGTTTATAATACCTTTAAAAATTGTTTTTGAATCATGGTAAATCATTGATGTTTTTCCATGCATAAGTTTTGGTGCCCTGATGATTTCTCCACCAAAAGCTGCTCCTATAGCCTGATGACCGAGACAGACACCAAGAATCGGTATTCTTCCTGCAAAATTTTTGATTACTTCTATTGAAATTCCGGCTTCCTTGGGAGTACAGGGACCAGGAGATATAACAATCCTGTCAGGCTTCATTTCTTCAATCTCTGTGATCTTTATTTTATTATTTCTGAAAACCCTTATATCTTCGCCAAGTTCACCAAAATATTGAACAAGGTTATAAGTAAATGAATCATAATTATCAATCATTAATAGCATCTTATCACCTTCAATGTAATTGCTTCTCAGCCATATTTACTGCTTTTATCATGCCCATGGCTTTATTTACAGTTTCTTCATACTCTTTTTCTGGAATTGAATCCGCTACAATACCCGCTCCTGCCTGAACATATACTTTATTGCCTTTGATTATAAGCGTTCTTATAGTAATACATGTATCCATATTACCTGAATAGCTGATATATCCGACTGCTCCTGCATAAGGTCCTCTTCTGATAGGTTCAAGTTCTTCGATAATTTCCATCGCTCTTACCTTAGGTGCACCTGTTACTGTCCCGGCAGGGAAACACGCTTCAAGAACATTAAAAGCATCGAGTCCTTCTTTAAGCATACCCTGAACATTAGAAACAAGATGCATAACATGACTGTATCTTTCAACAGACATTAATTCAGTGACCTTTACAGAACCAATTTCAGAAACTCTTCCGACATCGTTTCTGCCAAGATCAACAAGCATGATATGTTCTGCTATCTCCTTTGGATCTTTCTTTAATTCTTCTTCGAGTCTCAGGTCTTCTTCTTCTGTTTCCCCTCTTTTTCTGGTTCCTGCTATAGGCCTGAGAATAATTTGTTTTCCTTCAAGTCTTACAAGAATCTCAGGAGAAGAACCAACAAGTTTGGTGTCGCCTGTGTCAATATAGTACATATAAGGAGATGGATTAATAACACGCAACGCTCTGTAAACATTAAAAGGATCCGAGGAAAATTCACAACCAAACCTCTGCGAAAGAACTACCTGAACAATATCTCCTGAAAAAATATATTCTTTGCATTTTAAGACAGCTTTTTCAAATGCTTCTTTTGAAACAAATGATGATGAATACCTTCTTTGCTGTTCATCTTTATTTAAAGATGGCAATAATGGATTGGCTTTTCTGGTTCTGCCCTTTGATTTTCGAAGCTTCTCGATAATGTTATCAATCTTTTGCTCAGCCTCCTTATATGCTTCCTCGACTGTCTTATCATTTATGTGTGCATTTGATACAACCTTGATTTTTCCTTTTAGATTATCAAAGATAATGACAGTATCTGTAACCATTAGAAATAGATCAGGTAATTTAAGTGATTCTTTCTTATAATCAGGCAATTCTTCAAAGAACCTCACCATATCATATCCTATGTAACCTACAAGGCCGCCATAAAATCTCGGCAGACCATCCACCTCTACAGGTTTGAAAGCTGTAAGTTCTTTTTTGAGAATATCAAAAGGTTTTTTTGTCTTAATACGTTCAGTGCCTTTTTTTATATCTTTTATTTCAATTCTATTCCCCCAGCCTTTTATAATTCTTGATGGTTTTGAACCAAGAAAAGAATAGCGCGCCCATTTTTCACCACCTATCATGCTTTCAAGCAAAAAAGAGGGTGAGCCTCCGAGCTTTAGTGCTGCAGAAACAGGAGTTTCAGTATCAGCAAGGATTTCTTTATAAACTGGAATTAAATTTCCTTTGAATGAAAAAGCCCTGAATGTTTCTAAATCAGGATACAGCATATTGACAAAAACTATCCTTTCTTATTAGTATTATTAAAGTTCAATTATAGCTTATTATTGCTTGATAAGTTAAGAGTTTTAAGACAACAATCTTTTTTCTTAAGATTTATGCTTTCTGTCTTGCAATAACTTTAATGCGGGAATAGCTCAGTTGGTAGAGCACAACCTTGCCAAGGTTGGGGTCGCGGGTTCGAGCCCCGTTTCCCGCTCCATTTTAGTATTTAGGTCGGAATTAATAGCTTAGAAATATAAGCCAGTTCCTTTTAATTATTTTAAATTTATTGTTCTTTGCTTAGTAACTAAACAGCAGTAATGGCGGCGTACCCAAGTGGCAAGGGAGAGGTCTGCAAAACCTTTATGCAGCGGTTCAAATCCGCTCGCCGCCTCCAATAACAAGTTGTTCGAGAATAGTTGTATCTAACCCCTTTTGTTCAAAGTATTCTGTTTCAAGATTTTCAATATGAAACCTGTCAAGTCCGCTATTTTCAAGGAAATCTTCCCTTAATGAAATATCTTTATTCTGTACTATAATCGGCAGTAAATTGTTTATATAAAAGGATTCTTTTTGCAGGTCAAGAAATACCTTTTCAAATAATTTCTTATGAACATCAACATGAATGCCTTTTTCAGACAACTCCCGTATTATATCTTCACGAACCTTTTCTCTGCCTTTTCTTGTATCAAGGCCGGGGAAGAAACTGCGCAAACGTTCTTTCAATGCTGTATAAACCAGACGGTATAGTTTTTCTTCCTCTGAAATATTCCCGAGTTCTGAAATTACATCTTTCAAAGAAGCATCTCCCGCGGAGATTTTTTTAATGCCTTTGTTAATTGCCTGAATTTTTTTCCTGCCATATGCTGAGATGTACTTATTGTTCAACAATGTTTGAATAAATACTTCATCAAAAAGTTTCGGGTCGAGTTGATCAAATTCCTTTTTGTTTCCTATCAGGCTTCTCAATGAATCTTCTGTTAAATCTATATTCTCGAGAAATGCAATTTTACTGAGGAATGAAGATGTATTGTCATATCTGTCAAAATAGGTTACAACAGAAGTAAATTCTTCAAAATAACTGAAATCATTTGTCTCACGAACTATCTCGTCACATGTGCGAACAGTATCGAGGAGAATTTGTTCAAATCCTTTGTCTCCTTTCAACTCAGCAGCTTTTTTGGCTTTAATTAATCTTACTATATCTTCATTTATTATATGTTTTTTAAGGGCAGGGTCCTTAAAAAACAGGCTCTGAAGTATTGTTCTTGTTTCGAGCAGATACTCGGGTTCTTCGGTTGCCTGAACTTTTTTCCCTTTCAAGAGAAGTTGATCAAGTGTTTCAAACAGCACTTCTGGAATATTATTTCTTATTCCGAGTGTTCGTAATCTGTTAAGCCTTGCGATTTCGGATTTTTGCAGGGTTTCTTTCTGCATTCCTGTAAGCAGAATGTCTCTATATTCATCAACAATGCTTTTATTTTCAGGGTGACGATACATAATATCAATTCTCATTCTCTCGAGCTGGTAACGGTCAATGTCATAACGGGCTACAATATCTTCAAGATAAAGTTCTTCATTCAGGGAAAGCATTCGTTCTTTTAAATAGAACTTTTTTAATCCTGTATAGAATTTCTCGTTCCCTATGTTTACAAGTTTAAATATAAAAACAGTTGAATTTTTTTCTTTAAGTTCTGAAACAAAACCATTAAGAAGTTCTGTGTCTTTGTCTTCTGAAATTAAGCTGGTCCGCTTAAGAAATTTCCCGACAGACTTTAAAATATGTTTCTGTCTTCTGATATAATCTCCCTGAAAATCAGATGACACAAAGAAATAATAATTTTTTACTGCATGTCCATGAAGAAAAAGGCGGTAAAAAGATTCTTTGCCTTCAGTATTGTTCGTAAAAATAACCTTTTCATTTTTATCGAGAAAAGCCCCGAACATTATAAGTCTGTTTGCAACAGACTTTTTTATTAAGTCTTTAATAGGTTTTTCAACGCCAAACATATATTCACAGAAACTACCGCCTGTTCCATTATAATGAACCCCTGTTTCTGTTATAGTAAATTCATTCCCGCGCGAGAAGAATCTTATGCTATCTGAATTTTCTTCATAAAAATAGTTGCTATATATCCCGGGACCGCTGATGAAGGCAAAATATTCTATATTTCCTATAGAACCGTGTAATCTGAGGTCATTTATCATGAAAGAAATATATCACAGTGGCAATGATAAAATAAACAGTAATCCGAAAATTCAGTCATTGCTCAAAAATCTATTTTTCTTCCTCTTTAGATTCTTCTTTTTCAGCTTTAATGCTTACATCTCTAACAAAATCCGTACAGCGCAGATCTTTGCCTGAGACGCTGAATTTTTTCTGGCATGTTTCACGCCATGCACAGATAGCGCATATGCTTATATTTTCTGAAGTCATTTGTTCCTCCTGAAATACCAGCTTAATATTTTTTCAATATTAGAAACTATATTGTCTTTAGCATTTATTATAAATATCTTATCATTTATATGGAAGAGTTCTTTTTCCATTCTTATTATTTCAGGCGGGTTTGTGAATTTTTTCCTCAGTTCCTCTTCAAACATTAATACTATTTTATCTTTCATACGTAGTTCCGTATCATCAAAAAAAACACTTATTTCTGGATGTAAATCTTCAATCCTTTCAAAAAAGGCTGAAATTTCCTTCTGATATATCTGCTTTGGAGGAGAAGATTTTATTTCCATATAAAGAATAGAACTGTCAACTTTTGCGATCAGATCATAATCACCACCAACTTTAGGGCGTTTAAAACGTATGCCCCAGATTGCCTCTATAGCGAATTCCCTCTTGAAAATTTCTGAAAGAAACCATTCAAGTGTTTCGCCAAAACTTTTAATAGGTCTGTTTTTTAGTCTATATTCAGGATAATGGTATTCAACCATACCTATATTGAGAAGATAATCAATATATTCCTTTGTGACTCCTGAAGTAGCATAACGTGTAACTTCTTCAGGTTTGAATCCTTCTTGTTTTTTTATAATGTCTCTCAAAAAAAGACGGAAGGAATATTTTTTCAGCATTTCATAAAAACCCGGTAAAAATTCTTCAGAAGGAATTAACAGGTCATCGGCTGGCTCTGATTTGAAGATTTTAAAACCCCTTCTTTTTAAAAGCATTTCGAGAGAAGGAGTCAATTCCGAGAGAGATTTCCTGAGTCTTTTTATCTCGTCTCTTAAATCCTGTGACTGGTCATGGATTTTTTCGTGCATTATGAAAAAATAACATTCTAAAAAATACTTATCAGGGTTAAATAAACTTTATAGCTACTCTTCTATGTCTTGGTCCATCAAACTCGCAGAAAAATATTGATTGCCATGTGCCTAAAAGAAGCTTTCCTTCATCAATAATTATATTTACCGAAGTTCCAACAAGAGTTGATTTAATATGTGCATCGGCATTTCCTTCGCGGTGGGAATAATTCATTTCATATGGAACCATTCTATTTAATGCATTTATAATATCGCGCTGGACACTCGGATCAGCACCTTCATTGATAGTTATTGCCGCAGTTGTATGCGGAACATAAAGATAACAAATTCCTTTTGTAACACCTGCCTCTTTAATAACTTCCTGAATCATTTCTGTTATGTCTATTAACTCGATTCTTGTTTTGCTCTTTAAATTTATATACTTTATCATAAATACCTCCCGAGAACTTCCGTATAAAATTCATCATCAATACGAAATTTTATTGCTAATGATAATAAATTTTCAGGCAAATTAAATGTCTTTAATTTCATTATATCTTTTTCTGTCGTAACAATCCATTCTATATTATTTCCTTTAGTTTCTTTAATAATGTTCTGGATATCAGTCTTTGTAAAATTATGATGGTCTTGAAAAGTCCTGAAAATTTTAGGATTAGCACCTATGGAGATCAGGGTTTCTTTAAATGAGCCGGGATTACCTACAGCGCAAAAACCGTAAAAAGCTTTCCCTGCTGCCCATTCAATCGGATATATATCCCCATTTATATTCTTAAAATACAATGGCTCATGTCTTGAATAGAAAACAGGCGCATGTAGATTATATTTTTTGATTGTAATTAATATTTTCTCAATATTACCTGCTACCGCATTAGTTCTCCATGAATCTGTCTTAGTTATAACAATAATATCAGCTCTTTTTATTTCAGAAACAGGTTCGCGCAGTCTTCCAGATGGCAGAAGTTTATTATTTCCGAATGGATTCTTGCTGTCAATCAAAACAATATCCTTATCCCTGAATAATCCCCAATGCTGAAAACCATCGTCAAGAATAAAAAGATCGGGTTTTTTATTATCGGGCAGATTATTTAATGCAAATATTCCAGCTTCATATCTATTTATTCCCCTGACAATTGGTATATCTTTTAGATATTGTGCCATAAGAAAAGGTTCATCTCCTGCCATTTTTACATCCAATAAAGGACCATCTCCTGTGCTTATAAAACAAATGCCTCTAATATTTCCCCTGTAACCTCTGGTTAATATACATGGGTTAAAACCTTTCTCCCTGGCTTTTTCAGCCAGAGCAATTGTTGCCGGGGTTTTTCCAGTGCCTCCTGTTGTTATGTTTCCGATGCTTATTACTTTTACAGGAAGTTTTTTTTGATTAGATAGTTTAAACTTCTTTTTAATTAAACATCCTGAGTAATATAAAATTTCAAATATATTCATTTGACCCTGAAAATGCAGACATTGTTCAAAAAAGGCTGAAGGCAAAGAGCGTTTGTTGCGTTTATTGCGTTATAGCGTTCAATCAAAAACGAACAGCTCAAAGCGTAAACAACAAGGCTGAAGGCTGAAGTATGAGAAAAACAACAACATGACAGAGGGATATACAACCCCCTTAATCCCCCTTAACAAAGGGGGAATCTGGCTCTTTGCTCTATGCTCTCTGCTCATTGCTCTTTTCTCTTAGCTCTTTGCTTTATGCTATTTGCTCTTGGCTCTATGCTCTCTGCTCATTGCTCTTAGCTCTTTGCTTTATAGGGGGTTATATAAAATTAACTTCTTCTCAACATCTGCATTATTCCAAGTGCATTTTTAGGGTTATACTGGAAAAACGCAGATAGAAATTCTGGATCTATATCATAATGTTGTTAAGGTTTATATAAAGATTGTAATGCTGAATTTTTCAGCACTTTTTGTATCATGTATTTTATGTAACATGAACAGTCTTGACTCTCTCGAATTCGTTTATAATTTCATCTATTTCCGGTCCATCCAGAGTTTCTTTTTCAAGCAATTTTTTTGCAAAAATTTCGAGTAGAGCGCGATTTTCTGTAAGAAGATTTATAGCATCATTGTAAGCCTCAATAACTATTCTTTTAACCTCTTCATCAATTTCAACAGCAGTCTTTTCGCTATAGTCTTTATGTCTTGCTATCTCTCTGCCAAGAAATATTTGTTCATCTTTTTTGCCAAAGGTTAACGGGCCAAGTCTGTCAGACATTCCCCATTCTGTAACCATTTTTCTCGCAAGATCCGTTGCTCTTTCAAGATCATTTCCTGCTCCTGTTGTCATATGCTGCAAGGCGATTTCTTCTGCTGCTCTTCCTCCGAGTAAAACAGTAAGAGTTTTCATAAGATATTCTTTTGAATATGTGTAACGATCATCAATCGGCAGCTGCTGGGTCACACCAAGAGCCCTGCCTCTCGGAATTATGCTTACTTTATGTAAGGGATCGGTACCTGGTGTTAGTTTTGCTACAAGAGCATGACCTGCTTCATGATAGGCTGTATTTCTTTTTTCTTCTTCACTTATAATCATGCTTTTTCTTTCAACACCCATTAATACTTTATCTTTTGCTGCCTCGAAATCAGATCTCTCAATTTTTGTTTTCCCGACACGCGCTGCAAGCAGGGCTGCTTCATTAACGAGATTTTCGAGATCAGCGCCGGAAAAACCAGGAGTACCTCTTGCTATTTGTTCAAGATTCACATTTTCATCGACAGGCTTATTTCTTGTATGAACTTTCAATATCTCAAGCCTTCCTTTTACATCAGGCTGCGGGACAACAACCTGTCTGTCAAATCTTCCCGGCCTTAACAACGCAGGGTCAAGCACATCAGGTCTGTTAGTTGCTGCAATTATAATAACTCCCTGATTTGCTTCAAATCCGTCCATTTCAACAAGAAGCTGGTTTAAAGTCTGCTCTCTTTCATCATGACCTCCTCCAAGCCCTGCACCCCTGTGTCTTCCAACCGCATCTATTTCATCTATAAATATAATGCATGGAGAGTTTTTCTTTGCCTGATCAAAAAGATCTCTTACTCTTGAAGCCCCGACTCCAACAAACATCTCAACAAAATCAGAACCTGATATTGAGAAAAACGGGACACCTGCTTCGCCAGCTATCGCTCTTGCAAGCAATGTTTTTCCTGTGCCGGGTGCACCTACAAGGAGCACACCCTTAGGAATTTTACCTCCGAGTTTCTGAAATTTCTGGGGATCTTTAAGAAAGTCTATTATTTCCTGAACCTCTGCCTTTGCTTCTTCAATACCCGCAACATCGGCAAAAGTTACCTTAACTGCTTTCTCTGATATAAGTTTCGCTTTTGCTTTACCAAATGAAAGGGCTTTGTTGCCTCCTGTCTGCATCTGGCGCATAAAAAATATCCAGATAACGACAAGAAAAATTATAGGACCCCATGAAAAGAAAAGATTCCAGTACCATGGATTCTGTTCTTCAGGTTTTACTGCTATTTTTACATTTTTTTCCTTGAGAATCTTCACAAGGTCAGGGTATTCTGTGGTAAAAGTCCTGAATTTTTTTCCGTCTTTCAACTGTCCTGTTACAACATTTCCTTTAATGGTTACTTCTTCAATTTGATTTTCATCAAGCTTTGTAATAAAATCAGAAAAAATAATCTCTTCTTCTGCTTTTTTCGGCATATTTAAAAGGTTGAAAAGAACTATCATCATAATTCCAATCAACAGCCATACAACAAGACTTCTATAGTTATTCATTTTATTCATAATTTATATATTTTAGCATAATTAAGCAGATTTAAAATTTAAGAATATCTTCTTCAATGACTTTTTTCTGAATTTCAATAATTTGCTTTATTCCCTGCTCCGCAAGTTTAATTAGCAAACTCAAAGTATCATTTGAGAAAGGGTTTCCTTCAGCAGTCCCCTGAATTTCAACAAATTTACCGCTTCCTGTCATTACAATATTCATATCAACTTCAGCCTGAGAGTCTTCTAAATAACAAAGATCTATCAGTGCTTCGTTATTTACTACACCTACACTTATTGCAGCCAGATAATCTTTTAAAGGTGTTTTATCAATTAAACCGTTCCTGAGAGCAAATTTTAATGCATCAACCATACAAATAAAAGCACCAGTAATCGAAGCTGTTCTGGTCCCTCCGTCTGCCTGCAGAACATCGCAATCAATCCAGATGGTTCTCTCCCCAAGAGATGAAAGATCAACCACTGACCTGAGAGCTCTGCCAATAAGTCTCTGTATTTCATGGGTTCTACCGCTTATTCTGCCAGTTGCTGATTCTCTCATTGTTCTTGTATGTGTCGCTCTTGGCAGCATTGAATATTCAGCTGTTATCCAGCCCTTTTTTTGATCTTTGAGAAAAGGGGGCAGTTTTTCTTCAATGCTCGCAGTACATACAACCCTTGTATTTCCCATTGAAATCAGAACCGAGCCTTCAGCAGTATTCAAAAAATTCCTCTGTATTTCTATACTTCTAATCTCGTTATTTTTTCTTCCATCTGGTCTCATTTAACCTCCTAATTGTATTTTTTCTATATTATTAATTTTTTCGCCAAGAAACTTTTCTCCTATATTTTTAAATTTTTCCACTGAATCTGTCACAAAAAATTCTCTGAAAGTACTACCTTCTTTGTTTCTCTCAAGTCCTGAAGTCTTCAAAATGTTCTTTATTTCAGAAGCGGTTTCTATTGCCGAATCTATCAGGATGACTTTGGGACCCATGACATCGGAAATTACTTTTTTAAGCAAAGGGTAATGTGTGCATCCAAGAACGATTGTATCTATATTAGTGTTTTTAAAACTACCGAGATATTTTTCAGTAATCAAACTTGCTATCATACCATCTGTCCAGCCCTCTTCAACCAGAGGTACAAA
Organism: Nitrospirota bacterium; assembly: GCA_013388435.1. Classification (GTDB taxonomy): domain Bacteria; phylum Nitrospirota; class Thermodesulfovibrionia; order Thermodesulfovibrionales; family SM23-35; genus DYFC01. The sequence goes on from JACAFE010000029.1 coordinate 28,941, forward strand.
AAGCGGACAGGCAAGCTCTATAACTGATATTTTTTCATCCAGCTTTTTTATTGCCTTTGCATATGAATTGCTTTTTATTGTAGCCTCAGTTCCTATAACTCCAATAATTTTATTCCTGGTAGCTTTTACAGCGGCTCTTGCACCTGGTTCTATAACTCCTATAACAGGAATATTTACTGCTTCCTTAATTGAATCAAGACTTATTGCCGAGGAAGTATTACAGGCAATAACGAGCAGTTTTATATTTTTTGAAATAAGGAATCTTGTGTTTTCAAAAGAATATCTCAAGACAGTCTCTGGAGAACGAATCCCGTATGGAACCCTTGCTGTGTCCCCTAAATATACTGTATTTTCGTATGGAAGCGCCTTCAATATTTCTTTTAAGACGGTCAATCCACCTATGCCTGAATCAAAAACACCGATTGGTTTTTCCTTTATATCCAAAATAAACTCCTTGCTAAAATATATTTAACCTTGAAGATTTTATTTATTTTACGATGTTTCGTATGAAACAATTCCCTTTAAGGGATATTTAAGATAAAAATGTCCTCCAAGTGTCTCGACCTCTTTACCTTCAATAAGCACTTTTACATCAAGTATTTCTTCTATATTAGAAATAATGCTCTGATACAAACCTTTAAGTAAAAGCATTTCTGAAATTGCATCACCCCGAAAGTTTTTTCTGAATTCCTCCGAAAGATCTACATATAATATTCTGTCAGCACCCCTGTATATTCCAAGAATTTTGACTTCCCTGGGAACAACAGAATCCTTAGCATCAACAGGTCCCTTTAAATATTGTTCAACAACTGCTTCAGCTACTGCAATAGGTAGAGTTCTTCTCGGCAGCCTTCTTTCTTCTATCTGCAGGTGTTCACCTGCGGGATAATACATTCTGAGCGAATACAGATCCTCTGCATTCTCAGTATTGTTTTTTATTTCAATGCCCTTGCTGGCAGGTTTTGTCGAAGAAAAGTACCAGTAGCCCACAAAAATGCCTGAAATAAATAATAATAGTAATATAGAAACTCCGATAACTTTTTTCTTATCCATTAAATTCCTTTGTTAAAATATTCAAGAGAAGTATGTGTTTGTCCATAAACTAAAAATGCTTTTATAAGCGCATTAACAATCTTTGTTTTTCTTTGCTGGTCATACATTATAAATTGAGAATAAGGAAACTCAATCATGACAGCAGGAGCCCCGATTGAATTAAGCAAAGGCAAAGGCATTTCTCTTAGAACAATCTGCTCTTTAAACTCTTCCTTGAATACGTTAATTAGGCTATCTGCTAATTCTTTGCTTCTGCTTAAATACTTTTTCTGCTTCATCTCAAGACTATATTTATTAAGTGTTTCGGAACCTGCTTTATCTTCAAGGTAAGGTTTGTATATAGCAAACTTGCCGGAATTAGATATATGCAGACTGATAAAAACATCAGGCTTCCTAATATTTGTGAAACTTATTCTCTCTGAAATCTGCAAATATTGATCAACTTTTCTTGTAAGAAATACCTTTTTACCTTTCTTAACAAGATAATTGCTCAATTCCTTTGCAATATCGAGGCAGATATCTTTTTCATTCTTTTCCCTGAATATTATCCCGAAATCATATCCACCATGTCCTGCATCAATAACAAAAGAATTCAATAAAATTCCGGATGTTTTCTCGGGATGTATATCAGGACTTTTTATATCAAAAACAATCCTTGCGGGCGATGATAGTTTAAAAGTTTTTATTTCCGCTTTTTCCTTGATATTAATAGTCAGAGTTTTATTTGCTTGAACAACTTCAAATGGCGGTGTTTTTAAAGGAGTTAGACTGAATGAATCAGGAAAATCGATTTTTATCTGGTTCGAAACGATATTTGCCTGGGATTTTGTGATAAAAGACTCTTCGGATTCAAGAACTATACGCATAAAACCTTCCTGTTTGCTGTATTTCAGAAAAACTTCGGTTTTTTTTTGAGCATAGACATTAAATCCAGCAATTAAAATAATAAGCACAAAAGAAAAGAAAATAATTTTTTTCTTCATTTTACTATGGTTTTTATCTCAAAAATCGGAGGATTCATTATTGTCTTTTTTACAGCGCATTGCTCCGCAACTTTAATTATCGCATCATGGTATTTGACAGGGAAATCAGGTGGCACTACTATTTCTATAACAATTTTTTCAAGAAACTCTTTTCCATCAGGTTTTTTGCCATATTCAAGTTTTTGCATTAAAGTTATATTTTTTGTTGGTATATCCCTCTTCTGACAGAAACTCAGAACATAAAAACCAGCACAGGTACCAATTGATGCCATAAAATAATCATAAGGAGACGGAGCTGTCCCTTCACCTCCGTCTTTTACAGGCTGGTCAGTTTCAATAGAAAAACCATCCCATTCTGCTCGAACTTTTTTATTTCCTGGCAAAGTAATTTTTATTTCCATAGAATGCTTCTCCTATCTATTCCCACAGTATTTATCAAATTTATTTTTCAGAACATTAATAGTTGTTTTGCATCCTTTATTCCTCAATAAAGCCAGAATGGTCTTAGACCCAGCATATTTAAGAAACTCTGTTCTCTTTTTATTATCGCGAATATGTTTAAAAGCCTTTCCTCTTATAAGTTTGAGTGATTTTAAAAATTGTTGAAATTCTTTTTTATAATGCGCTTCTATTTCTTTTCTGATAGTTCGCGACATAGCCGGGCTAATACCACCTGTAGATATAGCTATAATCAGATGTCCGCGTTTAACAATAGATGGTACTATGAAATTGCATAATTGAGGAGTATCAACCACATTTACGAGACATTTCGCTTCTTTTGCAATGCGTTCATTGACTTCTCTATCATCAGTTGCAGCTATAACGAGAAAATAATTCTTAATATCACCTTTTCTGTATTTGCGGCTAATATGAATTATTTTACCATCAGAAGCTTTCTTTTCAAGTCTTTTAGTTATTACAGGGCTTATGACTGTTACATCAGCTTCTGCTTTCAGTAATGAGAGGACTTTTCTTTCAGCAATATCACCCCCACCTACAACAACCGTTTTCTTATTTTTTAGATTTATGAATGCAGGATAATAAACAGGGTATTTTTCAGTCTTCTGATAATTTTTTAAAGAATTCACTTCTCGAGTTTTGAAAGTTCTTTCCGGGCATCCTTTGCCAGTTTATTATTAGGATATTTCTCAGCGAGAAGAGAGAAAAATGTTTTAGCCTTTTCCTTTTGTTTTAATTTTTTATACGATGAGCCAATAAGGAATAGCACTTTTGCTTCATCTTTATAATCAGGAAAACTTTTAAGCAGACCTTCAAATCTTCCAATCGCTGCATTATATGAACCCTTCTTAAAATAAAACTCTCCTACAAGAAATTCATAATCAGCCATAATATTGCGGCATTTCTGTATTTTCAACTCAACTTCTTCTTTATAAGGGTTGCGTGGATATGTTTTTTTCAATTTTTCAAATTCTTCAAGAGCCTTTGCCGCTCCACTATACCCTCTTTCAGGTCCTTCTATCTGGTTAAAATATATCATAGCTATCTGGTATTGAGCATATGATGCATATTGATGGTCAGGATAGCTTTCGATAAATTTCTGGTATTCTGATATTGCCATTTCAGGAGAGTCTTCCTTGACATATGAATCTGCTATCTTAAGTTGTGCGAGTGGAGCATACTTTCGCGAAAAATCTCTATTTTTTACCTCAAGAAAAATAGCGCGGGCTTCGTCGTAATTCTTTTTCTCAAGTTGCTCGTTTGCTGAAGCAAAAACCTTTTCAGCATCAAAAGTTTCCGTTGGCTTTACCTTTGATTTGCCAGAGCATGAAAACAGAATTATGCACAAACTTAATATTAAGAGTATGCTTATCTTTGAACCAGAAGAATTTATAAATACTTTTTCCATGTCAGATATTATAGCATAGTATTATGGTTAAAGTTGTCAGTAAAACCAAAAATTTAGTCAAAAACTGCAGATTTTGAAAAACAAGTTATTTTTTAATAATAAAAACCGCTTTCATAGCCCTTTTCTAATGAGGCTAAGGGGATTGTCATACCACGATTTATTTGCCCGATGTTTTTAAGGCGGTATTAAGACAGATTAATTTTTCAAATCAGATGTACAGTTTGGACAACGTACTGCTTTAAGTGGAATTACAGTAAAGCAATAAGGACATTCTTTGGTTGTTTGAACAGGTGGAGGAATCTCCTGTTTTCTTCTCATTGCATTAATATTTTTGATAACAAGAAAAACTGAAAAAGCAACGATTAAAAAGCTTATTATTGTATTGATAAATTTTCCATAATTTAAAGTTACAGCTCCTGCTGCATTAGCCGCTGATAGAGTCTCATAAGGAGCAGGAGTTTTGCCTTCTTTCAAAATAATATATAGATTTGAAAAATCAACATTCCCCAATAAAATTCCAATGGGAGGCATTATTACATCAGTTACAAATGAATTCACTATAGAGCCAAAAGCAGCCCCAATTATTATACCAACTGCCATATCCACTACATTCCCTTTAATAGCAAATTCCTTGAATTCTTTAAACATATTACTTTACCCCCCCCTTTTATTTTTAATACATTTATCACATTTATATATTGATGTCAAATCCATTTTC
>JACAFE010000078.1 GCA_013388435.1 Nitrospirota bacterium
CTTGATCTCCCGGTTGATTTTGATTCGCTCTCTAAAGTTGGCTCAATAATGGGTTCAGGCGGAATGGTTGTAATGGATGAAGGCAATTGTATGGTTGATGTGGCAAAATTTTTTCTTTCGTTCACACAGGCAGAATCATGCGGAAAATGTCCTCCATGCAGAATAGGAACGTACCAGATGCTTCAGTTACTTGAAAAGATTACATCAGGAAAAGGAGAAGCAGGGGATATTGACAGACTCGAAAAATTAAGCTGGATGGTAAAGAGGGGTTCTTTATGCGGACTCGGACAGAGCGCACCTAATCCTGTACTGACTACAATTAGATATTTCCGTGAAGAATATGAGGAACATGTATATGAAAAATATTGTCGTGCAGCTGTTTGCAACATTGGACTATTTTTTATAGATCATAAAGAATGTATATTATGCGGTCTTTGTAAACAGGCATGTGCTTTTGATGCTGTAAAAGAAACGAGAAGGAAGTTTTTTATAGACCGTGAGTATTGCACAAAGTGTAAGGCATGCTATTCAGTTTGTCCTGTGAATGCAATAAAAGTAACAAAGGCTGGATATGCAAGACTCGAAGAAGAATTTAAGATACCTATTGAAGAAATAGACAATATAGAAAGGAGGCGCAAGATGACTCTTAAGGATATTCTGGATTCAAGGCCATATGAAATTATCAAAATTAATCATTATTGTTGTATAGCAGATGCCATTAATCTCATGAGTGAAAAAAATGTCAGCGGAATATTTGTAGTTGATGAAAATGATAAACTCGTTAGTATTTTCACTGAAAGAGATATTGTAAGATGTGTGTATAATGGTATTTCTACAGATGAAATGCTCGAGAATCTTATAATGAGAGATATTACTACATTTGATCCATCTACTAAAGTAAGTTCTGCTATTGCTGTTGCTACAAGAAAGAAGATAAGACATCTGCCTGTTGTTGAAGGCGATAAGATTATTGGAATGATTACTTACCGAGATTTAGTTTCTTATCTTTTGCCAGAGGTATGTTATATGGCAGAAACTATGTACTAAAAAGATGAAAAGTAAAACAAATAATCTGGAGATAATTTATGGAAGAGGTTAAGCGATTGGAAGAAAAAGAGAAGAAACTTGATGATATAAGAAGAGAATCCGAAAACAAAAAATGCCCTGTTCAGAGGCTGCTTTATTATATAGATGAGTTTATATCAGGACCTATGTGTAGCAAATGTTTTCCCTGCAGTCTCGGTACTGCTGAAGCAAGAATTAGATTGAGAAGGATTTCAAAGCATACAGAAACTGATATAAAAGATATTGAGGTCTTAGAAAGAATAGGGGCAATGATGATAGAAGGTTCTTTTTGTAAGAAAGGAAAAGATACGGGAAAATTTATAATAGATTTAATTAATTCGTCTAAAGAAGAATTTCAGAATCATATCTATGGTATATGTTCTTCAACTGAATGTATAGCTCTCATTGAATATATAATTGACCCTGAATTATGTACGATGTGCGGAAAATGTCTTGAAGTATGTAAGGAAAAAGCTATACTGGGCGAGAAGAAAAAACCTTTTCAAACAGGCTATCTCCCCTTTGAAATAAGAAAAAAAAGATGTACCAGATGCGGAGAATGTATAAAAGTCTGCCCTGAAGGTGCTATTAAAATAAATATTTTAAAGCCTGAATTTGCTTAAACTAATATTTTAAATTTATTCAATATAGGAGGTTTCAATGGAAGAAGTAGTGAAAATTAATATAGATGGCAAAGAGGTAGAAGTCCCAGCTGGAATTAATCTAATAGATGCTGCTGAAATCGCTGGAATTCATATCCCGAATCTCTGTTACATGAAAGGCATGAAGGGTGTCGGAGCATGCAGATTATGTCTTGTTGAAGTGGAAGGTCTGAAGGCTCCTGTTATTGCCTGTAATACAAAAGTAAGAGATAATATGATTGTTAAGACTAAAACTGAAAGGGTTCAGGAAGTCAGGAAATTTGTTATTGATTTGCTTCTTTCGATGCATCCGCTTGACTGTATGACCTGTACAAAATCAGGTATTTGTAATCTTCAAAAATATGCCTATGAATTTGAGTTGAAGGAATCTTCTTTCACACGAAAAAAATTCGGTTATCCTGTTGATGCGGCAAATCCTTTTATAAAACGTGACCCGGATTATTGCATACTTTGCGGAAGATGTGTAAGAGTATGCAAAGAGCAGGGAACAAATGTGCTGGATTTTATGGGACGGGGAATTGAATCGAAAGTTGTAACTGCAAATGACAGACCTTTGCAGGAATCCGAATGCACTTTCTGCGGAAGTTGTGTCGATGCCTGCCCTGTTAATGCTCTGCTTGAGGCAGACAGATGGAGAAAGGGAAGGGAATGGGAGTATGAAAAATATAACTCGGTTTGTATGTTGTGTGGTTGCGCCTGTGAAATTAAGGTTAGTGTTCGGGAAGGAGATATTCAAAAAATTAATTCTGGAGCAAAAGATGGTTCTGTAGAAAAATATCTTTGCGCATATGGAAGATTCGGTTTTGATAGTCTTAGAGCAGAATCAAGATTGTCAACTCCATTAAAAAGGGTTAATGGAGAATTGAAAGAAACAACATGGGAAGACGCAATAAATATTGTTTCGACTAAACTTAAAGAAGCAGGTAAAAATACCTGTATTATTAGTTCAGCATCAATTACGAATGAAGATGCTATCACTCTTAAAAGATTTGCAACAGAAGTACTAAAAACTCAAAATATTGGTTCTACAATAAGTTTATATTCAGATCCCAAAGTTTTTAAGAACTCAGGTAAAGCAGATATTAATAGCTCTGATTTGATTATTGTAATCGGACTTAATCTATCACAATGGGATAGAGTTCTGCCTGCTATTGATGCAGCAGTAAGAAAAAGGGTAAACAGAGGAGCAAAACTTATAGTTATAAATGAGGCAGAGACAGGATTAAGCACTGTAGCGTCAATTAATCTGAGAGGTAATGAAATCGAGAGTATTAAGGCTATCATTACTGCTCTTAAACAAAGTGGAGCAGAAATTGACAAGCAAACAGAAGAATATCTTTCAGATGTTCGGGAGATTACTGAAGAAATTACAAAGTCTGCTGGGATGATATTAAACGCAAAATCTCCCTTAATACTTGTATCCCCTGAACTTTTTAATGCTGCATCAAATCTTGCCTTGATAAAAGGTGATATAATTGCAGTTTATCCAGAATCTAATGCGCGTGGTGTAGCATTAATGGGAATTGAAACAGAAAGTAAGAGTTATGCAGAGATGACCGATAGCAAATATAGTTTGCTTTATATAGCAGGAAATGTACCTTTACAGAACAGACCTGATACAGACTTTCTCATAGTTCAAAATTCATACATGAACGATATTGCAAAAAATGCTGATATAGTTCTTCCAGTAGCTGAATATCTTGAGACTTCAGGAACGATAATTGACTATGCTGGAAGAATCAAACATTTGAACAGGGCGATTGATTCACACGGGAAATCAAAAAGTCATAGAGAAATATTCAGAGAAATAGCAAAGAAAATGGGCACTACATTAAAGATGCCTGTGGAATCAGAGATCAAAAAGGCGGCTGATGTAAAAGCAAAAATTTCTGCCATGCCTTTTGAAAAAACAAAAAATTTACATTTTGAACCAGATAAATTTATCGAGACGTTAAATCTTACGGTTATAAACAACTCGAGACTCATATGGCTAAAAGAAGCTTTTGAAGTTAAAGCTGAAAAATAGGATGCTGCAGGATTCTTCATCAATGATTTAAAATATAATTTATGGAAGACATAATTAACATCAAAATACCTGTTTTCGAAGGTCCTTTTGATCTGCTTTTACATTTAATAAAAGAAGACAAGATAGATATTTATGATATCCCTATATCCCAGATAACAAGCCGTTATTTGGAATATATAGAATTAATGAAGGAACTTAACCTCGAGATTGCAGGGGAATTTCTCGTAATGGCAGCCACATTGATTCATATAAAATCAAGAATGCTTCTCCCGCCTGATGAGGAAGTTCCTCAAGAAGAACAGGAAGATCCCCGCAAAGAACTTGTCCAGAAACTCATTGAATATCAGAAATACAAAGAGGCTGCAAATGAACTGAGAACGAGAGAAGAAGAATGGATCAGAGTATTTAGAAAAGAGCCTCTAACAGATGACGAAAAGGAAAATGGAGAGTTATATCTTTTTGATGTTAGCTTGTTTGACCTTATTGGTGCTTTTAAAAAAGTTCTTGAAAATGCTCCTTCTGAAACTATCACCATAACAAAAGAGACTTTAACTGTCAAAGACAGGATGTCTTTTATTATGGAAATAATGGAAGGAAAGGAAACAGCAAGATTTGAAGAATTATTTGAGCAGAATTTCACAAAAATACAGTTTGTTGTTACTTTTGTGGCTATTCTTGAACTTATAAGGCTCGGATTATTAAGGGCCTATCAGGAAAAACAATTCAGCACAATATGGGTTATAAATCCTGCCCGACAAAATATATCTTTGGAAACATTTACAACGAATGTATAACCCCCAAAAAAACGTTTAACCAAAATAATACAGACATTGCAGTTCAAAAAAAGGCTGAAGGCGAAGAGCGTTTGTTGCGTTCATTGCGTTTATAGCGTTTATAGAGTTATAGCGTTATAGCGTTTAATTAAAACGGCAATATGACAAAGGAATATACAACCCCCTTAATCCCACTTGACAAAGGGGGAATTTAGTTAAGAGCGAAGAGCAAAAAAAGGCTGAAGGCTTTAGGCTGAAGGCTGAAGAAGAAAAAAAACAACAACGCATAGCTCAAAATGTAAGGCGCAAAAGTGTAAAAAAAGATGAAGGCGAAGAGCGTTTGTTGCGTTCATTGCGTTTATAGAGTTATAGCTTTATAGCGTTTAATTAAAACGGCAATATGACAAAGGAATATACAACCCCCTTAATCCCCCTTGACAAAGGGGGAATTTAGTTAAGAGCGAAGAGCGAAGAGCTTATAGTTCATGGTAAACAACTAATAACATAATAATAAAATGGGAATAACTCAATTTATGAAACAAAATAAACTACCTTAATATAAGAACATGGC
>JACAFE010000045.1 GCA_013388435.1 Nitrospirota bacterium
CCTTCATCCATTACAACCATTCCGCCTGAACCCATTATTGAGCCAACTTTAGAGAGCGAATCAAAATCAACCGGGAGATCAAGATATTGTTCGGGAATACATCCACCTGATGGCCCACCTGTCTGAACCGCTTTGAATTTCTTATCTCCGATAATTCCACCGCCTATATCAAATATAATTTCCCTCAGGGTAATTCCCATAGGCACTTCAACAAGACCTGTATTCCTTACTTTTCCAGCAAGAGAAAATACCTTTGTGCCGGGTGAGCTTTCTGTGCCAATGTTAAGAAACCAGTCTGCTCCATTTTCTATAATTGGCGGGACACAGGCATAAGTTTCTATATTATTAAGATTTGAAGGATAACCCCATGCTCCACCTCCTTTTTCAGAAAGTCTTGGAGGTCTCGGGCTCGGGAAGCCTCTTTTCCCTTCAAGTGAAGCAACAAGAGATGTTGATTCACCACAAACAAAAGCTCCTGCACCTTCTTTGATTTTTATATAAAAATCAAAATTAGAACCAAGAATGTTCTTACCGAGCAAACCTGCTTCTTCAGCCTGTTTAATCGCTTCTTTAAGAGTTTTAATTGCCAGCGGATATTCATGACGAACATATATAAAACCATAGGTTGCATCTATAGCATAGGCACAAATAAGCATCCCTTCAAGAAGACTGAATGGATCGCCTTCCATAACCGATCTATCCATAAACGCGCCAGGATCTCCTTCGTCACCATTTGCAATAACCAATTTAATTTTTCCAGGAGCTTTCTTACAATGAGCCCACTTAACACCAGCAGGAAATCCAGCTCCTCCCCTGCCCCTTAAATTAGCTTTTTTTACTTCTTCGAGAACTTTGTCAGGGCTCATAGAAGAAAACATTTTTTCAGTCGCACGATATCCGCCAGAAGCAATGTAATCATTAAGACTGAAGGGATCAACATTGCCTGTGTTACGTAAAGCTACTTTTAGTTGTTTTCTATAAAAAGGCACTTCCTGCTGTAACAAAACAGGTTCATCAAGAAAAGAATCCCTGTATAAAAGTTCTCTTACAGGTATATTCGATAACGTAGCAGAAGAAATAATATCTTCTGCTTTATCAGAACTTACTTTTTTATAAAAATAACCTTCAGGTTCAATCTTAATTAAAGGCCCTTTCTGACATAGACCCTGACATCCTGTTCTTACTACACGAATGTCCTGAGATAATTTTGAGACTTCTTTTTGCAATGCATCCGCAACTTCATGCGAACCAAGAGTGCTACATGGAAGGCCGCAACATACTTTTATTGTTTTTCTATCAGGTCTATATTCACTGTTAACAAGTGAAATCCTGAGATTTTTTAATGCCTCTATGTTTTCTAACCTTACCATTGAAAAATCTCCTTTTAAAACCTCACAATCCGCATGAAATCTGATGCGGATTGTCATTTTTTAGCTCAGGAAGAATCCTTCGGGAGATCCCTCAGGCATTAGAATCAGCCGTTATATATTATTATTCTCTTATATCATCAATTAACTTCTCGAGCTTTTTATTTCCTATTATTTCTCCGACCACATTATCATTTATTGTTGCAACAGGCGCAAGTCCGCAGCATCCTACACATCCAACTGTTTCAAGTGTCATTGTAAGGTCTTCTGTTGTGTCTCCGCTTTTTATACCGAATTCATTTTCAAGCATATTCAGCACTTTCTTTGAGCCTCTTACATAACAGGCTGTCCCGAGACATACCCTGACAACTTTTTTACCTCTTGGCTTGAAGTGAAACATTTTATAAAAACTTGCGACACTGTATATCTCGCTCAGAGGTATATTTAGTTTTTTTGACAATTTTCTCAACACCTCATCAGGAAGATACCCCATGTCTTCCTGAATCTGCTGGAGCACATGTATAAGTATCCCTTTTGTTTTTTCATTTTGAGATAAAATCTCACTAACTTCTCCAACCTCATTATCAACATCAATTTCTTCTACTTTCATTATGCCTCCATAAAATTTAGATTATGTTTACATCATTCATCCATGTAAATTAAGTAAACTGTGTATTAATTAGTAGATTCCTAAATGAGGTTTAGCTGCCTTTTCAAGTTCTCTTCTTGTAGTCATATCCATTAATACTCTTTCTGCTCCGAATTTTCCTGGTTCATATTTTCTAAGTTTCAGTGCTTCTCTTGCCTTATCAATATAATCGAGTGTCATGTTCAATATTTTTTCAGGATCAGGCTCAAAATGTAACGCTCCTTTAAATCTCTCAAACCATACTTCTGTCATAATACGCGTTACTTCCTGACTTGCCTCAACAGGTGATTCTCCGCCAAAAATAACAGGAACACCCGATGCCGCCAGATAGCATCCAATTGCAATTGCTTTCTCTGACATCCACTCTGGTGCGATACCAACAGCAGGCATGCCCCCTATTTCATCAGATAGACCTCCTTCTTCTGCCATTGCTGAAACTATCGTTAGTATCCTTGAATTATCTACACAGGCTCCAAGATGCAGTATAGGCGGAATGCCTATTGCTTCACACACTTCTCTTAATCCGGGACCTGCGTGTTCCAATGCCATTTCAGGTGTGAGATAACCTGCTGTTCCACAGGCAGCAGAACCACATCCAGTTGAAACTAAAAGAACATCACTCTTTATAAGTTCGATTGCGAGAAAACGATGTAACCCCTGAGACGGGAATCTCGGGTTATCACACCCTGCAAGTCCTACAACACCCCTGATTCTTCCTGCAATTATTGCATCATTTAAAGGCCTAAATGATGCTCTCCACCTGCCTCCCTGCATGTACTCAATATATTCATGCGAGAAACCCGCAATTACAGGGAATTTATCCGAAATATGACTCCCTTCGGTTTTTCTATTCTGGAAATTATCAATAGCCATTTTAACTATTTCACGAGCAATTTCTCTTGCTCTGTGTTCATCATATTGAATATGTATTGCGCCGGGTGTTTTTGCTTTATATGAAGTTGTAATTAACTTTGTATGGAATTTTCTGGTAAGCTCTGCCAGAGCAGGCATAATACACTGAACATCAACAGTAATTGCATCTACAAGACCTGTTAATATCGCAAGCTCCTGATTCGTAAAACCTCCTGCTGTTGGTATTCCGTGTCTCATCAACACCTCATTAGCAGTACAGCACATACCACCAAGATTAATACCCTTTGCTCCTTTTGACTTTGCATATTCAATCATTTCAGGTTCATTAACAACATCCACAATTGTCTCTGCTAAAGATGGCTCATGTCCATGAACTACAAGATTAACTTCGTCTTCCTTGAATATTCCGAAACTCGCTTCGGATCTAACCGGTGCTGGAGTCCCAAAAAGAATATCAGTAATATCGGTTGATATCATCGATCCCCCCCAGCCATCTGCAAGAGATACTTTCAGAGCACTTAAAAGCAAATTATCAGGGTCATGGTCAACACCCATATGAGTTCTGTGCATGGCTTCAGCAATTTCTCTGTCAATTCCTCTCGGAATTATTCCCCATTTTTTCCATCTCTCGATTGTTTTCTTAGGTGCTCTTTTAATATAATTTATTTCGCCTTTCTGCCTTCCAAAATCCTCAATCAGTTTCAATGCAACATCTCTTGCCACATCGTTTACTGCTCTTCCTTCAAATTCAATATTGAGAATTCCAGCAATCCTGTATAGCTTTCTCACATCTTTTACAGTAAAATCCTTTGCTTCGCCTTCTGCAGCAGCAAGAAGTGTGAAAGCCATGTCTCTTGCATGATCAGAATGAGCAGCAGAACCAGCAACTGCCATTCGCAACAGGTTCCTCGCAGAGATAGTGGAAACAGTTGCCCCGCAAACACCCTTTGCTTCTTCTTCTGATGAAGCTTTAACAAGCCTGCAAGGTCCCATGTGGCATATTTTACAGCATGCACCGGAAGCTCCTATGGGACATGGTTTCATTCTTTGAGCTCTTTCAAAACATGTTTCTATTTTATGTTCTTCACCCCATTCGATTATTTTCTCCGCAGCTTCATTAGCGCTTTTAATTATCTTATCCATATAACCTCCAAATAACTAACGACACAGAGATATGTTTAAAGGTATTAAACTGATAATTTTTGTATTCTCTGCATCTCATATTTTCAATTTTTACATTCACTTTTATATTATTGATTCCATCTCAAGCGCTGGATGTCCAACACTTGCGAGAAACTCAACCAATTTTTCAGAATCTTCACAAATATCTTCATCCGATATTTTTTCAAGAAGATCTGGCACTCCTTCCTCTGCTGCTCTCCTTGAAAAAGCTTCTCTAAGACTTTCCTTTAAATTTTTAGTCATCCAGACAATGCGCTTTATTCCACCATCACCTGCAAGAAATTTTCTACTTATGATGAAATTTCTTCCGATTCCCATGAAGCCCGGGTTTTGAGTTCCACCACCAACAGTGCCTGCCAGAGTTGTAAATTTCATACCAACAGGTGTCATTCCAGTATGACCACGCTGGACAATCATTACACCATTTGCTTCAGGAACAATCGCAACAATACATTCAAAACAACCGCATGAAGTCATCGGATTTTCCATAATTGTATAGAGATTCAATGTTTCAACAGCGCCTCCTGAAGCTTTTTTCAAGTATTCATCAATGCCTGTATATCTTCCATAACGCGCATCAATAAGTTCACCTTTTTTAATTGGCTGATTTCCTCCGGTCGGATCTATTTCGAAAGCTGCTTTACAATCAAGCCAGTTATATGCCCCGCATAATCCGAGTCTCTCGGGACTTATAACACACACATGGCTTGGAGCAAATGACTGACATAAAAGACATGAATAGAAAGTGTCAACATTTTCATCAATAAGACCTCCGAGTCTCTGATCTCTTTCTTTGTATGACTGTCTGGCCTCTTCCTGCATTTTTAGCACATCTTCCTCTTCTGTATATATTGTTACCTGAACTTTATCAACAATTGATTTGAATCTTGTATGGGTCATCGTTGAATTGATAATTCCAAGATGTTCAAGAGTAAACCCTTCCTTCTTTGCATTATTGCTTATTCTTATCCAGTTTATATCACGCTGGCCCATATGCCATACGCCCTGTGCTTCATTAATGTTGTGATGTATTTTCCTTTCTATAACTGATTCAAAATCCTTCTGCATTTTCCTGCCAGCAACATCAATAACAATACCTAAAGGCATTTTGCCGCCCTGTTCGTATTTCTCTTTCCAGTTTTCACCAACCACTATAACTTTATTATCTTCAATTTCATCCATTTCTTTCATGCGGACCCATTCGAAAGAAGGGGTGCGTGAGCCTCCAAATTCTATGAACATGTCTTCCTTGCGAATGCGCTCACCTTCAAATGCAGGTCCATACGCAACAGGTATAGGAGGTTTTTCAACGGTAATCTTTAATCCTCTGACTTCGATTGCTTTTTGTACAATCTTTGAATGATCTAATTCTTTATCAACCTCTTCATATATACACACACCAGTTGGATGAATTACTGGCACATCCGTATCACATATTGCAGGGTATCCCATATTTATTGCGCCCGCGCCCGTTGTCCATTTAATATCATCAAGCTCACCGAGAACAAGAGCAAAGGCAAAAACTCTGTCTTTTGTATATTTTAAATGTCCCTTAAAATCACCGGGTTTCTTACCGCCAAAAATCAAAGAAGCTCTTATTGACCAATCCAGTGGATAGATAGTATGTTCGGTATCAGGTCCTACAGGAACAATTCTTGTATCCCAGCCAAGTTCTACACCTTTTCTCAAAAGCTGTTTTGTAACGCTATTTCCATTAACCTGTCCTGATAGAAAAATAAGGATATTCTTTTCCTGAAGTTCTCTTATTATTGAAACAGCTGTATCATCATCAGGCGCTGCTCCAATAACAGCAGCAAAACCCGGCATTGTGCCATCAACGAGTTGGATACCTAAATTTCTTTGAATCGTATCTGTAATAAAACCATTATATACATAACCTGTTTCAGGGTCTGTTGCAGGTTCAAGTCCGTAAATATATCTCAGAGCCATAATTATTTCCTCAGCAAAAAGGCTTGCCATGCCTGAATCAAGAGCTTCTCCAAGATAAGGTTTCCATATATTTTTATCTGGCTCTGAATGTAGCTGCTCTTTCGCCATACTTAAAGCCACCTTCATATCAGACAGATTCTTTACCGCAAAGCCTGTTAAAGCATATATTAAAGGCATATAATAAGCTGTATCAGGGAACTCGAATGAAAAATCAGCGCCTTTTTCGGTAATAGCCTTCTCAAGCATTTCCTCAGCCTGTTTCACAAGCCGGTTAGCACCTCTTATTGCAGCCGAGGCTATTATCTTTGACATCGAAATCCTCCTTTAATGATAAATTTATTTCATTCTTGATTTCATAAAAGCAGGGATACCATTTGCTTCTCTCGGTCCCACTGTTACTTTCCATCCTTCAAGTTTATCCTCTATGGAACCGCTTAATATCGCTACATATCCCGGAATAATTAATTCTCTGTGCTTTATAGAACCTTCTATGCCGCTTTCTTTAATAAACTGTGCTATTTTTGAAGCTGTGAATTTTCCTGCTGCCCATGCCGTCAAAACTGATAAACCTTCACAATCCATAACAGCAAGATAGCTTGCAACTTTACTGTTTTCGACTTCTCCTGAAACTATAAAATATGTAAGAGAGAAATTCGTCGTTATAAGTAATGGAGACTCCTCTGTTGGTTCTCCAATTTTATATATTTTTTGTTCTACTTGCATGGGAACCTGCGGGTCTGTATAAATATTCTGTCTTAAGGTAAATAATGCAAGGTTTTTCCATCTTTCAATACTGCTGAGCACAATTATCGAAGAGTATTTTGCGACTCCGAGAGCAGCAAAGAGTGTTTCGAGTAAATTATCTTCTCTCTGCGCAAAAGTTATAATTGGGTAACCGAGGGGTTTGAAATTCTTTTTTATAGCAGCTCTTCTTATTAAAGTATTATGTTCAAGAATTTCTTTTGCCTTTCTTGCGCCTGGGTCAATTACTATATCTTCAACCCCGAGCTTTTTAACTTTTTCAGTAAGCTCAGAAAGCTCATTCAGCCCTCCTGTAGAAGCTGCAATTCCGAGGGTTGCTTTATAATTTTTTGCAATACCTGACATATCTTCTAAATTCCCCGCATTTGCTCCATATAAAACGGGTTTCCTGTCAGAATAAAGTTTTGTTGAAACCTCAGCAGCGCTTAAATTGGTTGTGCATAATATAACTGGAATTTCTGGAGCTTTTTCTGAGAGAATCTTTGCAGCATTCTCAAATTTTTCAGGACCGCCTGAATCATTTAAAAGTGCTATTGCGTCTATTTTCAATTTTTGTCCTACTCTGTCTATTACTGAATTACGCACTTCATTTATTTTCTTTTCAATTTCTTCAGAAGATAAAGTATCTTTTATTCCAAGAGCAAAAACACACGGATTAACAAATCTCTTGTCATGTCTAAAAAGTACTGTTTCTTCACCCATTTTAACCGCATTTTCGCCTGTGCCAAGTGTTATTGGTCTGACAGGCGGAGCTGAAGCTTCACCGAGTTTCTGTCTTGCTTCTTCAGACACATCAGGACATAAATCAAGTGAAGCCTGTCTTTGTGCAAGCTTCATTGCAAAAGCAAGACATGTTGGAAATCCACATTTTTTACAATTGGTTTTTGGAAGCAACTTAAATATTTCTACACCAGTTAATGCCATTCTAATCCTCCAGAGTTGACATAGTTTAAACTGTTTGAATAGTTTTATTTCATACAGTTAATAAAAATAACCTACATAAGTTCATCAATCATTTTTTCCACTGCTTCAATTGCCTTTGGATGCCGCATCACTAAAATCTCAGCTCCTGCGATAAGCATACTCACTGCAGTAACAGCTTCCCATGCGATTCCTCTTTCTTCAGTATTACCCCATAATGGCACATCTTTTTCATCAGCAATGGTTTCTTTAACTTTCCAAACATACATTCCCACATCACCTAATATTGGTTGCTGCATGGTGGGGTCATTTTGAGCAAGTCCGGCTAATCTGATTCTTTCCATAACAGAATAAGTATATTCAAGACCATAACCCAGCGCAGAACACATTGGATCAATTATTATTTTTTCCTTATCAAATCCCATTTGTGTAATAAGGATATTCAATTGTTTAGAAAGATTTATATCGAGCTCTGACATAGCAATGAGTTTATGATTATTTGCAATGGCAGCCGCAGCAATTGTTTTATAATTTGCTTCCTGCGCTTTCCCGATTATGCAATTTCTGTCTTTAGATGCTTCTGCTGCAGCAATTAAAACCGAAGAATCTTTCTCGGTATGGTTGCTTCCGAGAATTATAAGAGGAATATCTATTGAATCAATAACCTCTTTTACAGTTTTTGCAGCATCTTCAGAGCTGCGGTTTTCTCTATCAGGATGTGTTCCTATAAGTCTCAGTGCTATAGCTTTTGCATTTAAAATATCCTGACAATATTTTGCCCATGATACCGGATTTGCACAAACATCTAAATAAGGTTTTTGTACGGATTCAGGCCAGTCCGAAGGCGGCACATCATGTATTTCATAAGCAATTAAAGGCCTGTTTGAAAAAGCACCTTCAAAAGAATGAAAAGGAAGTACATTTTCACCTCCAACAGTAATTTCCTTTTGACCTGTTCCTATTGAGACGGAATACACCCTTCCGGGATAGGTTTCCTTAGGCGGGATAAAAGCCATCTTAATCTTCCTCCTGTTTAGAAAGTCTGTAAAGTCTATTTTGATTACATTTCCACTCTGTTTTTTTAATGACAGAGTGAATGATGCAACCTCAAAAAACCATGCAAACTTTGTTTTTACATCTCTAAATATGAATGGGCATACAATGTTTTACCCATAATCACATCAATAGTCTTAACGGTGGGTGCTACATCATGTGGATCTGCAATAGCTGCAGTTAACCCTTCATAAGCAAGAAGCGAAAGATAGTGATTGTTCAAAATTGGTCTTAATTCTTTCGGACATCCGTTTGAAATATTACTAAGACCTACAACTGTTTTCATGGGTGGGTCATTCAACTCCTGAAACATCTTAACAGCCTGTATTACTTTCAAAGCATGATCCTGTGATGTGGAAATCTGAAGAACAAGTGGATCAAGGTATAAGTCTTCAAGCGGAACACCATATTCAGCAGCTCTTGCCATTATCTCTGCTGCTATCGCAGCTCTTTCTTCAGCATCTGCGGGGAGTCCACCTTTTCCAACAGTCAACCCAATAATTTGTGAATTATATTTTGCGGCAAGCTCGAGCATTGCAAATCTTTCAGGATCATTTGAAGTTGAATTAATCAGAGGCCTTCCCCATTCATTGTTATGAATTTTTAAACCTGCTTCTATTGCTTTATAATTGGTAGTATCAAGACAGACTGGTAATTTAACAACCTCCTGAATCGTCGTTACCATCCATTCCATTAATTCTTCTCCATTATCTTCAGCGGGTCCTATATTTGCATCTATCATTCCTGCTCCTGCTTTCCATTGAGAAATAGCAATATCCTGAATAGGTTTTTTATCTTTTTTCATCATTGCTTCTCTTACTCTTTTAGCAATAATGCTTAATTTTTCGCCTATTATTAACATAATTACCCGCTCTCCTTTCTGACTATGAGGGGCGATTCACGAAATCAATCGGGAATCGCCCCTACTTTTTATTTCTTGCTTTCTACATCTTTTCCAAAATTAACAGGTTCAGAAAAATAACATAAATTTAAATAAAAGTAAAGTGTTTTTTTTAGCAACAGATATTTTTTAAATTTGTTAAAAATTTTTATTGACAATTTTTTCTTGATTTTTATTTTATAATAGTTATACAATTTCATGTCTTTTTATTTGACAAATTTTTATTGTTATAATATCTTTTTAAGATATTCAGCAAGTATTATTGGAAGGAGGTGAAAATTCAATGAAGAAAATAATAGCATTAGTATTATCATTAATGTTACTGGTTGCATTTACAATTGGTTGCAAACCAGCAGAGCAGCCAAAACAAGAGGCACCGGCTCCTGCAGCACCGGCTGCACCTGAGAAACCGGCTGAGGCTCCTGCAGCACCGGCTGCACCAGCACATAAATAATTGTATTGATTTTGAAAGGGGGCACTTTCTTTTTTATGATTTTGCCCCCTTCACTTTTTTAATTGAAATTGGTATATTTAAAAAGTCCTTTTGTTTAATTTTAAAGAGTGGGCAGTCCCACTCTTTTGTTTTATATAATGTTTGACATAAAATTATAAATAATGAGAGAAATCATTATTAAATCTTAAGATATTTATTTTAAGTTTATGGAAGAGATTAAACAGAAACTTTTTATACTTGCAAAAAAGATTGCTGATCAGCATTCTGTTGATATATTTGATATTGAAATTCTCGGAAAAGGAAAAATGCTTTTACGTATTATGATTGATAAACCTGAAGGTGTAACACTCGATGACTGCGAACAATTCAGCAGAAGCCTTAGTGCTTTGCTTGATATAGAAGATCCTTTTGAAGGTCCATATACTCTCGAAGTATCTTCACCCGGACTTGACAGACCTTTAAAAAAGCCAGAGGATTTTGAGAATAATACAGGTAAGCTTGCAAGAATTGTAACATCAGAGAAAATAAATAATCAGAGTTTTTTTATAGGAAGAATCTTAAAAGTGCAGAATAACATAATTGTTATATTGACAAAAGAAAAAGAAATTAAAATTCCGTTTGATAAAATAAAAAAAGCTAATCTGGAGATAGAAATTTAATGTCCAAAGAACTCTGTTATGTAATAGATCAGATAAGCAGAGAAAAGGGAATTCCGCGTGAGGTTCTCATCGAAACTTTGCGTTCTGCTTTGCTTTCTGCAGTACGTAAAAAATTCGGTGGAAGAACAAATATAGATTTAAAAATTGACCCGAAAACCTGTGTTATATCAGCGTATGAAATTAAAAGAATTGTTACACAGGTAACAAATAAAGATGAAGAAATTTCTGTTGCTGAAGCATCAAAATTCAAACCAGATGCTATAGAAGGAAACATTGCAAATGTGCCTTTAGATTTACACGATTTTAGCAGAATAGCAGCCCAGACAGCCAAACAGGTGATATTCCAGAGAGTAAAGGAAGCTGAAAGAGATGCTATTTATAATGAGTTCAGAGATAAAATAGGTCAGGTCGTGTCAGGAATGGTGATGAGAAAAGAAAAAGGTTTATACTTTCTAAATCTTGGCAAAACAGATGCGATCCTTCCAATTAAAGAGACTCTTCCGAATGAAAATCTTAAAAGAGGTGATACAGTTAAAGCTTATATCGAGGATGTAAGAATCACTTCAAAAGGTCCTGTTATCATGCTTTCAAGAGCTAACCCTCAATTTGTTTCATCTTTATTTAGGATGGAAGTGCCTGAAATAAATGATGGTACAGTAATAATCAAGAATATAGTAAGGGAACCGGGGGAGAGAACAAAAATTGCAGTTTTTTCAAAAAATCCTTCGATAGACCCTGTCGGAGCCTGTGTTGGCATGAAAGGCACAAGAGTCCAGTTAATTGTTCGTGAACTCCGCGGAGAAAGAATTGACATTATCCATTGGACAGATGACCCGAGGCAGCTCATAGCAAGAGCATTGAGCCCTGCGACTGTTGATAGAATTGGCATTAATGAAGAATCAAAGACAGCTATGGTCATAGTTAATGATCAGCAGCTTTCCATAGCCATCGGGAAAAAAGGACAAAATGTAAGGCTCGCGATGAAACTCACGGGATGGGACATTGACATTCTGAGCGAAACTGAATATTCAAAAATGAAAATAGAAGAAGCTGACAAAACATTTACAACGCCTTCGACTGATGGCGAAAAATCTGCGTGATTTCCCACTTCAATATATAAAAGGAGTCGGTCCTGAAAGGGCTAAACTGCTTTTACGCGTTGGTATAAAAAACATTAAAGACGCTCTTTATTTTCTGCCTTATAGATACGAGGATCGCAGTAATATAAAAAAAATATGTGATCTTACCTATGGAAAACTCGAAACCGTTTCCGGCACGATTATCTCAGCCGAACTAATAAAAACCCCAAGGAAAAGACTCCATATTTTTGAGCTGTTAATAAACGATGGCACAGCAATTCTCAAGGCAAAATGGTTCAATCAACCATATATGAAAAAAGTTTTTAAAAAAGGTGATCAGATTCTTTTATGTGGAATAGTAAAGAGGAATTCTTATTACGGCACAGGTTTTGAGATGGATAATCCCGAATATGAAATACTCTCCGATAACACAGAAACCCATATTCATTTGAATCGAATTGTACCTATATACAGTGTTACAAAAGGGCTTGGTGTCCGTCAGATGAGGACAATCATTTTCAATGTGCTCGAAACCTATCTCAACGAGATAGAAGATGTCATACCAGAAGATATATTGAAAAGAAACGGACTCCGCAGGCTAAACGAATGTCTTTATAATGTTCACTTCCCCGAAACAGGAACTGATATTGATTCACTCAATAAAGGTGTAAGTAAATATCACAGACGAATCTCATTTGATGAACTATTCATGCTCCAGCTCGGACTTGCTATATTGAAAAAAAGAAAAACTATTGAAAAAGGTATTTCATTCAGCCCTTCTGGTAGATTATTAAAATATCTTTTGAGCAGGCTCCCATTTCAGCTTACTGATGCCCAGAACAGAGTATTTAATGAAATTCTGACTGACATGAAAAAACCTCAACCAATGAACCGTTTGATTCAGGGTGATGTTGGTTGCGGAAAGACAATTATTGCTTTAATGGCAATGATTACCGCTACAGAGTGCGGTTATCAATCAGCTTTGATGGCGCCTACCGAAATACTTGCTGAACAGCATTATCTTAATATTTATAGATTGGTTGATGAATTAGGAATTAAAGTTTGTCTTCTAACTTCAGGGGTTAAAGATAAACCTTTTGATATAATTGCAAACGGAGAAGTCAATATTGTAATTGGAACACATGCATTAATTCAGGAAGGAATTAAATTCAAGAAACTCGGACTTGTAGTTATAGATGAACAGCATAGATTTGGAGTTATGCAAAGAGCACTTCTCAGAAAAAAAGCATATAATCCCGATGTTCTCGTAATGACCGCCACACCTATACCAAGAACTCTGGCTCTAACATTATATGGAGACCTTGATTATTCAATAATTGATGAGCTACCCCCGAAAAGAATGCCTGTAAAGACTCTTGTTTTCAGAGAATCCGAAAAAAAAGCTGTTTATAATTTAATCTATAGTGAAACAAAAAAAGGCAGACAGGTCTATGTAGTATATCCAGTAATTGAAGAATCAGAAAAAACAGACCTCAGATCAGCGACTCTTGGCAAAGAAGCATTTGAGAAGATATTTCCATCTTTAAAAATAGGTATTATTCATGGAAGAATGAAACCTCAAGAAAGAGAAGAAATAATGTCAAAATTTAAAAATGGAGATATTGATATTCTGGTAAGCACAACTGTTATAGAAGTCGGAGTTGATGTACCGAATGCTACTGTTATGATTATCATACATGCCGAAAGATTTGGATTATCACAGCTACATCAATTAAGGGGAAGAATCGGCAGAGGTTCACATCAGTCATATTGCATATTGCTTGCATATGAACCGATTGGCGAAGAAGCTTTAAGGAGATTAAAAATAATGGAGAAAAGTTCAGATGGTTTTAAGATAGCAGAAGAAGACCTCGATATAAGAGGACCCGGTGAATTCTTCGGGACAAGACAATCAGGATTACCAGATCTTAAATCCGCAAACATAATCAGAGATTATCAGCTTTTAAAATCAGCAAGATACGAAGCTTTCAAACTTATTGAAACCGATCCGGAAATACAAAATTATCCTTTATTGAAAAAATCTCTTGAAAACTTCTGGAAAGGCAAAATGGAATTATTTAAGACAGCATGACCCGAAAATATTGTTTTTGTTATCTTCTAAAAATAAATTTTCTTACAATATCTGCATTTTCTCGATTGAATTTTCAGGTTAGCATATATTCTTTGCATCATTTTATATAAAAATGTAAAATGTTTCTTAGAGGTTACTATGTGGAGAAAGGTTAAAATTAACTTTGAAAGAGGTATTGAAAAGATAAAATGGTTTTCTGCAATATTTGCAGAAAGAACCAGGATAGAACTTCTGGTCATAAAATTGCTTTATCAGTCAAACAAAATGGAAAAACATAAAGATGAACTAATGAAAACCATCGGGAAAAGAATAATCGAATTAAAAGGACAACCCGAAAAATATATACTAAAAGATAGAACAATAAACGAGGCTCTAAATGAAATAGAGCAATTAAACAAAGAAATTGATGAAATCAGGAAAAAAGCATCCGATATCAGTAGCTTATAAAATCAGGACATTCTTTTAATTATGTTTATCTATATAATTGTTTTCATATTCGGATTATTAACAGGCTCTTTCTTGAATGTATGTATATACAGAATTCCGAGAAATATCTCAATTATCTGGCCTGCGTCAAGATGTCCTTCATGCAATGTACCGATAAAGTTTTATGACAATATTCCAATTTTAAGCTACATCTTTCTCGGTGGCAAATGCAGATATTGTAAAAACAGTATTTCTTTCAGGTATCCTCTCGTGGAATTTCTCAACGGGGTCTCATATATTATTGTGATTAACAAATTTGGTATCGAATGGCACAGTATTTTTTATTTTATTTTTTGTTCTGCTCTTATTGTTATTACTTTCATTGATTTTGATTTTCAAATAATTCCTGATAGAATAACTCTCCCTGGAATTTTTATAGGTCTTATTGCCGGGTCATTATTGCTCCCGGATCCTTTCACAAGAATTTCGTATCTCGGATGGAAATCATCAATTATCGGTTCATCTATAGGCTTTGCATTATATTCTTTAATTGCATTTTCAGGAAGTAAAATATTCAAAAAAGAAGCAATGGGCGGTGGAGATATCAAAATGATGGCAATGGTTGGTGCGGTTATCGGCTGGAAAGGGGTAATACTTACAACTTTCTTGGGCAGTCTCACGGGGTCCGTCGCAGGGATTGTTTCAATGATTATTCACGGCAGAGAGAAAGGCTCCCTGATTCCTTTTGGTCCTTTTCTTGCCTTTGGTTCTATTATTTCACTATTCTATGGACAGGAAATTGTTTTCTGGTATCTTAACGAGATATTAAGATGACACCTGAATTAATGATTCTTTACTCTATTTTCGTCTTAATTATAGCTATTCTGATTTTTTATCTTATCAGGATGTTTATCAAATATTTTTCTGCGAAAAAGAAGACTGAAGAAAAAGACATGTCAAAGGTAAGCTTTGTTGTGGATACTTTTCATGAACTCGTAGCAAAATTAAAAGAAAAAGAAAAAGAACTGGAATTATTAAGAAAAAAAGCTGAAGACAAGGTGGTTGCTATAGAAGGATATAATGAAAATATACTTCAGAGTGTACCGAGCGGTGTAATAAGTTTTGATAATGAGTTAAAAATAACCAAAATCAATCAATCAGCAGAAAAAATACTCGGTATTAGCAGCATGGATACCACTGGTAAATTTTACTATGAGGTATTTAAAGATCCTGTTAAAGAATTAATTCATAGCAGAAAAATCATTGAAAGACAGGAAATAAACTATATAACACCACATGGAAGAAGAATATGGCTTGGATTAACTCTTTCGCCTTTAAGAGACAGCAATGGATTGCCAATCGGACAGATACTTGTTTTCACAGACCTGACACATCTTAAGGCAATAGAATCACAAATTCAATTAAGGGATAAATTATCGAGTCTCGGTGAAATATCAGCCGGCATTGCCCATGAATTAAGAAATCCAATGGGAGTAATTGCAGGTTATACGAAAATTCTTTCAAAAAAGTCTGATGAATCTTTAATGCCCATCATTGATGCAATTTCCAAAGAAATAAGTGTAATGGACAGAATAATTTCTGACTTTTTATCTTTTTCAAAACCAGCAAATCTTGCTATAACTGATATTGATATTAAAATGCTTATTGAAGACTGTGTGAAAGCCTTGGCAGTTGAAAGAAATGATATCAAAAAAAACCTTGAACTCGATAATTTGCCTGCTATTAGGGGTGACGAAGTTTTACTTCGACAGGCTTTTATAAATCTTATACAAAATGCTATTGAAGCAATGCCTTCTGGCGGAAATTTAAATGTAAAAGGAGTTACTGTACATACACATGACGGAGAATTCCTTGATATTCTTATTTCGGACACGGGTCATGGCATATCAGAAGACTTAAGAAGCAAAATATTTTTACCTTTTTTTACCACAAAAGAAAAAGGAACAGGGCTTGGACTTGCGATTGTACATAAGATTATAATTTCTCATGGTGGAAACATAACTGTTGATTCAACTCAAAATGGCACTACTTTTAGAATACGACTCAGGGTGAAATGAGTTTCGGGATTGAATATATTATACATCTTAATTTTAAGGGGGTATTATGTCAAAAATAACAATTGTTGACCTTATGAAGAAAAAAAGCATGAAACAAAAAATAACAATGTTAACCGCGTACGATTTCCCATTTGCAAAAATTGTGGATGAAGCTGGAATAGATTTAATTCTTGTTGGAGACTCTGTCGGTATGGTTGTACAGGGACTTGATAACACATTGCCTGTTACAATGGATGAAATGATTTATCACACGAAAATTGTATCAAGAGGTGTACAGAATGCTATGGTTGTCGGAGATCTGCCTTTTATGTCTTATCAGACAAGCATAGAAGAAGGTGTCAGAAACGCCGGAAGATTTCTTAAAGAAGCAGGAGCGTCAGCAGTAAAAATTGAGGGTGCTGCAGACTTTGCAGATCTTATCAGAGCAATGATTAAATCAGATATTCCTGTTATGGCTCATATCGGACTCACTCCGCAGGCGATTCATAAAATAGGAGGATTTAAAGTTCAAGGTAAAACACAGGATGCTGCTAAAAGACTGCTTGAAGAGGCTCATATTGCTGAAGATGCAGGAGCTTTTTCAATAGTTCTCGAAGCTGTACCAATGCATGTAGCTGAAAAAATTACAAATGAATTTACAATTCCAACAATTGGTATTGGCGCAGGCCCGAATTGTGATGGACAGGTATTAGTTCTTCATGATCTTCTTGGTTTATATGAAAGATTTCTACCTAAATTTGCAAAACGCTATGTCAATCTTAAAGAAGAAGCTTTAAAAGCAATAAGTTTATATAAAGTTGAAGTTGAACAGGGATTATTTCCATCCGAAGAACATAGTTTTAAATAAAATTTTGTATGTTATATCTGGAATTTAACAAATAATTTTATGCGGACTTACAAAAAAAAGACACTAATTATCTTTTTTATATTCGGTTTTCTTTTGATTATTCTTTCTTATTATAATCACTTTAATAATGCATTTCAGTTTGATGATGAACATACAATAGTTAATAATCTTTTCATTCGAGATTTAAAAAATATACCGGAAATCTTTACTAATCCTAATTCTTTCAGTTCACTGCCGGGAAAACAGGCGAGACCACTTACAACAGTAAGCTTTGCTATAGATTACTGGTTAGGTGGCGGTCTTAAATCTACTTTTTATTTTCACCTGACTACTTTTATATGCCATTTAATACTAATTTTTCTGCTTTATCTTTTTTATAAAAATATTCTTGATTTAGCATATTTACATGAATGGAATGAATATATTGCTCTTTATGCTTCAATATTATTTGGATTACATACAGCAAATGCTGAAACTGTAAATTATATTTGTCAGCGTGCTGATATACTTTCAACACTAACAGTTGTAGCCGGTCTCGTTATATATGCATATTGTCTTAAATGCCGAAAATATGGAATTTATCTATTGCCTGTTATTGCTGGCTTAATGATGAAAGAATCAACCACCATGTTTGCTCCTTTGCTTGTATTTTACATAATGTTTTTTGAAAAAAAAATAACATTTAAAGAAGCTTTTAAAGTAAATAATTTTTTAAGTGTTATAAGATCTGCCCTGCCTGCATTAATAATTTGCTTTATTGCTGCAATTTTAATTCTTAAATTTACAATATCATCCCGTTCAACAGGAAATATTTCATGGTTGAATTATTTAATGACTCAGCCTTTTGTAATTTTGCATTATTTTTTAACATTTTTTCTGCCATTTAATTTAAGTGCTGATACTGATTGGACTGCTATAACAAATATTTTTGATGACAGATTAATTGTTGGCATTATTTTTATTGTTATTATGATTTCCACAGCTTATAAAAAATCTAAAGCACAAAAATATTTACCAATTTCTTTTGGAATTATCTGGTTCTTTGTAGCGCTACTGCCAACATCAAGTTTTTTCCCTTTTGCAGAAGTTATGAATGACCATAGAATGTTTTTTCCTTTTGTCGGGTTAACGATCTCAGTATGCTGGTGGTCAGGATTATTTCTTTTAAAGCATCAAGAAAAATTAAAAAAAAATAATTTATTAAAAACAACTATTATCATAATTTCTATTTCAATACTTATAGCCCATGCATATGGTACACATAATCGTAACAAAGTCTGGCATACTGCTGAATCTCTTTGGTATGACGTTACAATTAAAAGTCCGCACAATGGAAGAGGTCTGATGAATTATGGCATAACCCAGATGGAAAAAGGCAATTATAATAGAGCCTTAACTTATTTCGAAAGAGCTCTTGAATTTACACCTTATTATTCTTATCTGCATATTAATCTTGGGGTATTAAAAGCTGCGATGAATCAACATGAAGAAGCTGAAAAATACTTTAAAAATGCTTTGTCTTATGACCCAAATAATCCAGAAGCATATTATTTTTACGCGAGATGGCTCAGAGATAGAGGCCGTTATGATGAAGCAATTATATTTCTTGAAAAATTAATTAAAATAAGCCCTGCTCATACCTATGCTCCTGCATTACTAAATGAAATAAAGACAAATCAAAATAAACCTCTCTCATTTATTGAAAATGCAGAAAAATTGGCAAAAACTTATCCAAGTCCTGAAAATTATCTAAATTTAAGCCTTCAATATCATAGAGCAGGAAAATATTTAGCTTCAATTAATGCTTGCAAGGAAGCATTAAAGCTAAAACCTGACTATGATCTTGCATATAACAATATATGTGCCGCATATAATGATATGGGGGAATGGGATAAAGCAATAGAAGCCTGCAAAAAAGGATTAAAAATTAATCCAGATAATCAGCTTCTGAAAAATAATTTAAACCGTTCAATTATTGAAAAATCAAAACAACATATAAAATAAATTCATATATCGCAACTGACTATCAAAGTTCGTTTGAAATAAAGCAAATGGCGAAAATCTATGAACTATGAGTAATAGTTAAAAACAATATTTGCATTTCTGGATTTATTCTTATTATCTGCTTTTCTTAGTTTGAAACTTTTAGTTTTTTATGCTTTTTGGAAGAGAAGAATTACACTTATTCTTCTGTTGCGAGGGTCGCTTGGGTCCTCTTTTATTAAAGGCTCCTTATCAGCATAGCCAGCTACTTTCGTTAAGTTTGACGGATTTAATCCATTTTTTTCTAATTCTTTTTTTGCAGCGAGAGCTCTTTCCGTCGAAAGATCCCAATTGCTGTAATTCAATTTTTTAAAACTTACAGAATCAGTATGACCTTCAACAGCTATCTGATTGGGCATATATTTTAAACTATCCCCAATAACAGCAAGAATTCTCTGCGCAAGTGGAGTTGGTCTTGCAGAACCACTTTCAAACATTGGTTTGCCTTCCTGATCTACAAGCTGAATTCGTACTCCACCTTCAAAAACGTCTATCATTATCTGGTCTTTGATGTCATTTAGTTTTTCATTAATTGCCTGACCAAGTATTGCTCTGAACTCCTCTGGTTTAACATTATAATTTCCCTGCATTTCGCTTGGAACTTTTCTTGAAGATTCACCTGCTTCATTGAAAAGTTCACTTGATTTATCCATAAAAGATTGTCCGCTTTCACTGAATATAGTAAAATGCTTAAAATATGCTGCAACTCTTGCTCTTTTTTCGGGTGACACCATTGTAATTAGCCACATTAAAAGAAAAAACGCCATTAAAGCAGTAATAAAATCAGCATATGCGACTTTCCATGAACCACCATGCTCTTCAGCATGTGCTTTTTTAACAACTTTTTTTATTATTATCGTTTTATCTTTCATTATTTATTTTTTACCTCTGACAGCTTTTTCAAGCTCATCAAATGTAGGTCTTTCATGTCCTGAAATTGCTCTTCTTCCAAATTCAACCGCCATTTGCGGAGGCGAACCACCCACAAAAGCAACTATTGCAATTTTTATTACTTTATAAAATGTATCCTCTTCTGCAACACGATGCTCTATTTTTGCAGCCATTGGTCCAACAAAACCATAAGACATTAGAACACCAAGAAATGTTCCAACCAATGCTGCTCCTACGCTATGTCCGAGAACAGCTGGCGGCTGATCAATTTTACCCATTGTGAGTACAACACCAAGAACTGCGGCAACAATACCGAGTCCTGGCAGGGAATCTGCAATTTTTGCAACAGTTTTTGAAGGTATCATAGCTTCATGAAATCTTGTTTCTATTTCAAGATCCATAAGGCTGTCAAGTTCATGAGGTGGAACATTGGTTGTTATAATAACTTTCAGATTATCGCATATAAAATTAAGGTGATTCTTACTCTCAAGAACACTCTTATACTTCGAAAAAATTGCGCTTTTTGAAGGATTTTCAATATCAGATTCTATTGATATTAATCCCTCTTTTCTAATCTTTGAAAAAAGCTGATAAAGTAATGTCAGCAATTCCAGATGTTTTTCTTTACTATGATCTTTTGCGGTAAAAACTCCGATTATACTTGTAATAACCGCTTTAACCACTTTCATTGGAGAAGAAATCAATAAAGCTCCTATAACAGCTCCAAAAATAATTACAAATTCAGCGGGCTGAAACAATACATGGAGGTTGCCTTTTTCCATAAGGAAACCTCCGATTACACAGACTATTACTACAGCTATACCTATAAATGATAACATTCGTTATTTACCTGTTTAATCTTTTATCGTCTTTTTAGAATATTTTTTTAGTTTTTGAAAAAATTTTTTTTGAATATAATTTAAGCAATTTTATAAATGGGCTTAAGGTATTTATCAATATATTCTGCGAGGATTCAAGTTATTATCTGTACATTACCTTTGCTCTGTTTTTCATAAGGCAATTCAATTATAAAAGTGGTTCCTTCATCTTTTTTGCTTTCTACTTTTATTTCGCCACCATGTTCAGCTATTATTCCATGTGCGATAGAGAGACCAAGACCTGTGCCTGTTCCAACAGGTTTTGTTGTGAAAAAAGGATCAAATATTCTTGAAATAATATTTTGAGGTATTCCACAACCATTATCAGAAATGTTAATTATTATTTTACTTTTATCAGTGTTAAATAATGTTTCAAATGTTACTTTTCCATTTTCAATCCCGGAATCAACTATTGCATGTTCTGCGTTTAAAAGAATATTTAGGATTACCAATTGAATTTGCTGTGGATCAATTAATGTAAAAGGTACCTCTGAATATTTTCTTATAATTTCTATGTTATTTTTTCTAAGCCAGTAGCTTCTAAGCTCAATAGTCCGATCTATAATATCATTCACAGATTCGAGAGTTCTTGAAGGGGATTTTTGTCTTGAAAAAGTAAGAAGATTCTCAATAATATGTTTACAGCGTTCAGCGCCATTTAACATTTTTTGTAGTCCAGTTGTAATTTGTTCATCCTTTGACTTCATTTTCAAAAGCTCAGCATATGTTATTATTCCAGTTATAGGATTATTTATTTCGTGTGCAATACCTGATATAAGAAGTCCCAATGAAGCAAGTTTATAGGAATGATATAACTGTTCTTTTAACCTGTACATTTCTGAAATATTTTTCATTACATAAATATTAAAATCTTTATCATTATAATTAAACGGAAATACACTTATTAAATATGTCTGTTCCCCGATTATTTTTTCTTCAGTTTTAGAAATTCTGTCATCGCTCATCTCTTTGAGCATTTTTGCCGTATCATCGCCAAAAAGTCCCGAAAGACTCAGACCGATTAAATCTTTTGGATGTTTATTGAACATCTCTGATAACGCTTTATTAGCTCTAAATATTTTTAATTCATTATCAGTAATAAGAATATAGTCCCTTATTCCATCTATAACCGCAACCCAGAGTTTCTGGCTTTCGCTAATAAGCCATTCTCTCTCAGCCCTTTCAGTTTCAAGTTCATATCTTGCGATTGCGCGGTCTAAAACAAAAGGATATGCATAAAAAGACCTTGTATTTCTTAGAACACAGTCTAATGCTCCTTTTTTAATTGCTTCACTAACCATTGCTTCATTACGTTCTTCAAAAATAAGAATTACAGGAATAGATATATTCATCTTTTTTATTCTATAAAGAAAATCATACCCATCCATGTCAGGCAATTGTTCGCTTGCAAAAATAGCTTTTATATTATTTTTCTTAATTATTTTAATTCCTGATTCTGCGTTTTCTGTAAAGACAAGTTCCGAGTTTTCCCCGTGATTTTTGAAAATTTTACTAAGAAGATTCTTTCTCAGAGGCTTATCTGTTATAAAAAGTATTTTTTGTTCCATATTCCTTTATTCTTTAGACCTGGTGTATTTAAAAATGCTTTAACTAACTCAGGATCAAATTGCGTATTGGAACATCTTACCATTTCTTCCAATGCAAATTCATGAGACCTTGCTTTTCTGTAAGGCCTTGAAGAAGTCATTGCATCATATGAATCCGCCAATGCTATAATTCTGACTATTAATGGTATTTGCTCACCTCTTAAACCATCTGGATAGCCTGTTCCATCAAATCTCTCATGATGATTTCTTATAATTGGCTTTTCTTTTTCAAAAAATTTCAAAGGTTTCATTATATTATCACCGATAACAGTATGCTGCCTTATTTCTTCAATTTCTTCATTTGATAGTCTGTCAGGTTTAAGAAGCACAGTGTCTCTCACCCCTATTTTCCCGATATCATGAAGATAGCCGCCAAATCTAATTGCTTCTTTATCTTCTTCTGAAAGCCCGATAACATCTGCAATTTCAAGCGAATAAGAAGTCACCCTCTCAGAATGATGCCTTGTGTAAGGATCTCTTGCCTCTATTATAATAACCAAAGATTTCAGCGCGCTCACCAGATTATTATATAAAACATCATAAAGAGCATTATTTTCAATCCTTAAAGCCGCTTTTTTAGCAAAATTAAGCGCAAGATATATTTCATCTTCAGAAAATCCAAGTCCATCAGATTTTTCTGCAAGATTTAAAATTCCAAAAACCTCATTATTAACACTCAAAGGGATTGAAAGAAAAGATGAATTTATAATAGCATCTGAATGCGGGTTTATTTCACCGCATTTTGCAATATAATGATTTTTCGAAGAAATTACCTTTTCAAAAAATGTATTCTTAAGAGGAATTATATCTTTTTTTACTCCAATAGAACTTTTTATCTTCAAAACATTATTTTCAATTAAGCCAAAAGAAGCTTCTTTTACTACAAATAGTCTTGTTACCATTCCCACTATTCTTTCATATATTTCACGGTTATTATGTAGCCCATCAAGTTCGGTTGAAAGTGTTTGAAAAACACTTATTTCCTGCAGCTTGCTGAAAAGCTCTGCATTTAGTTTTTCAATTGATGCTTTCTGGTCATATTTTATTTCAATATTATCTAAAAGCTTTTTTTCACCTATTATTTTGTTTGCAAGAGAAATCACCTTATCAATCTTAAAAGGTTTTGTAATAAAATCATATGCACCTTCTTTCATTGCAGCGACTGCATTTTCAATGGTTGAATATCCTGTAATCACAACTACCGGCACATCTGAATTTATTTTTTTCGCTTCTCTGAGCAAATCCATTCCATTGACATCAGGCATGGTAAGATCTGTAAATACAATATCGTATTTTGTATCTTTTATTTTTTCAATGCCTTCATCTCCGTTTATTGCTATTTCTGTATTATATCCTCCCACACTTGAAAGTATCTCAGCAAGCGCATCACGAATCATTGGATCATCATCCACTATAAGAACTTTTGAATTATTCATTACCCCTAATCAACCTTTCTTTTAGTATCTCTGCATCCTGATGTGTTATTATGTTTGAAGCCTTGAGGTTCTCTATTTTTTCTATCCATGCTGCGGTCAAATCCGGACTATTGCTTTTTACGACAGTTTTAATTAATTGAATATCTCTATATGCATCTCTCAGGCTTTTCTTTAATTCACGATTTTCTTGAATAAGTTGTGCTCTTCTGTAAATTTTTTCTGCAAGAAGTATTATTTCCTGTATTTTAAAAGGCTTGGTCAGGTAATCATATGCTCCGTCTTTTATAGCACTTAATGCTGTATCAAGTGTGCCATATGCTGTCAATATCACAACTACAGTATCAGGATTATTTTTGACAGAATATCTTAAAACTTCATATCCATCTACTCCCGGCATTCTAAGATCTGTTATCACAAGATCTATATCTTCCACTCTAAGTATTTTAATTGCATCGATACCGTCCTTTGCGGATACAACCGAATAGCCCTCATCCTTTAGCAGAGAACTTATTGCATCCCTTACTATTTCATCATCATCAGCTATTAGTATTTTAAAATCAAATTTAGTTTTCATTAAAAAATGTAAAAATATATTCCTGTAAATAAAGTTTAATATTCAAAATTAATCCGAATGCTTAATCCTTTCCATTACTTCATTCCGAGCTTTTTCAAATATCTGCTTCTTTCGCGCCTCAGAAGATATATTCACTATATCTTGAGGATCTTCATGCTCTTTCTCTAAAATAGTTGTAGGATTAATTTTTGAGATTCTGTTGTAAAGATTTACAACTTCTCCAATCTGATATGGAAAAATACTCATTTCCCTGCCTCCTGCAATGTTATTTTTTGCTTAAACTCCTTTTCCCTTTTTTACCCTGATAATATTATCGGTATTAAATATAAAAAACTTTAATCATTTGCAATTATTTTTTTAGTTTTTTTATTTTTTTCATTAAAGTTTGAAATAATTGTTCCGATAAAAAAATCAAAACAAAAGAAAGGAGGTGGAAAGAAAGTAGCAACAAAGCAAAAATAAGGTCATCGGTCAATAAAAAAATCCGATAAGAAATATCGGAAATTAAAACCTAGAAAAGGAGATTAAAAATGGCTATTAATGACATATCTTTAACTCTCGGAATGAGAGCAAATCTAA
This sequence comes from Nitrospirota bacterium, assembly GCA_013388435.1. Lineage (GTDB taxonomy): Bacteria > Nitrospirota > Thermodesulfovibrionia > Thermodesulfovibrionales > SM23-35 > DYFC01. Next base: position 25,302 of record JACAFE010000045.1, read on the forward strand.
CAAGTCTTCAGCAGACAGTTGATCTTTTAAACCGCACTCAGGAAAGATTAAGTACCG
>JACAFE010000061.1 GCA_013388435.1 Nitrospirota bacterium
CATCGAGAAGAGACTTGAAAAAAGCATTAAACTTGAAAAAGAAACATCAATATCGTCCCTTATCAATAGATTGAAGTCTAAAGGTCTGATTCAGTGATCCCTATATATATGGATGAACATGTGCCAGTTGCAATTACAATTGGATTAAAATTAAAAGGAGTAGACGTTTTAACAGCTCAAGCTGATAGTTTTACCGGGAAACCCGATTCTGCTTTATTGGAAAGGGCAACATTCCTCAGAAGGATATTGTTTACTCATGATGATGATTTATTGTCTCTTGCAGCAGAACGGCAGACTGCTGGACAATTATTCTGGGGACTGATTTATGCGCATCCTTTGAAAGTTACAATAGGGATATGTGTGAAAGACATTGAGCTTATATCAAAATATGCAGAAGAAGAGGACGTAAAGAATAAAATAATATTTCTGCCGCTAAGAAAGTGAAGTTTTGTTTTATCCTGTTGCTGACAAGTACACTTCATGTGCCCGCGCTTCACCGTATTTATGCCGTTTCACGGCAGTTTAACCTTGAACATAGAACCCAGAACAGTAGTTATATTCAACACAATTAACGCTACAACGCAACAAACTCAATAAACCCTATAAACGCAATCCCGCCCAAAGCTTGCAAGAATAGCATGGGATTTGTACCAGCCGTACAGCCTGAAAGGAAAAATGTATAAAAGAATAATGAGATTCTTATCTTTAATAAATTGAAATCAAGGCAGACACGGTTTGATTCATAATCTGCAAAATTATAATTCAAACTGGATACAAAAATTGAAATAAGTATTGATTTATAATTTGTTAGCAAAGTAAAATGTTTTGTAAGAAAAAGGAGCGGCAAATGGAAACAAAAATACTTCATCCATACATAACATTTAGAGATGATATAGGCGGTGGGAAGCCGATAATTAAAGGGACAAGAACGAGAGTCTCAAACATCATAGCTTATTATAAGCTTGGATATTCTCCCGAAGAGCTTGATAGAGAGTTCCCGCATTTAACCCTCTCAAAGATATATGATGCCCTGTCATACTATTATGAACACCAGAATGAAATTGATAAGGAAATTGATGAGGATAGTGAAGAGAATGTAAAACAACTTTTTGAAAAATGAGAATTAAATTATATCTTGATGAGGATGTTCCATATGCATTTGCACAAGCATTATCAAACAGAGGCGTTGATGTAATTACAACACAGCAAGTTGGGAATGATTCACTTTCAGACGAAGATCAGCTTGAATATGCTTTAAGAATAAAAAGAACTATTTTTACTCATAATAAAAAAGACTTTATAATTTTATATAATAAGAAATTGCGGGAGAATAAAGAACACTCCGGGATTATTCTTTCAGATCAATTGCCAATTGGAACTCTTCTTAGAAGATTTATGAAACTATGGTTTTCCGTAAAAGCAGAAGAAATGAGAAATAGATTAGAATTTCTTAGTAATTGGAAGTAAAGATTTTGAGAAGGAGAGCGGATAAACTTGCACTTCGGAAGTGCAAGGATTGTTGAGGATTTATGAGAAAGCAGCCTCTAATTAACGGCTATGTATATCATATATTCACAAAAAGTATAGCGGGTTTCAAGGTCTTTAGAACTAATAAAGACTATAAACGAATGCTTGAACTTTTTAAATTCTATAGAGTTAAAAATCTGCCAACCAGATTTTCAGCTTATATCGAGATTAAGGATAAGGTAAATTATATAAGAAACTTTATTAATGAAGACGAACATCTTATTAAAATATATGCATATTGTTTGATGCCCACTCATATTCATCTTTTACTTGAGCAAGTTTGTGACAATGGCATAACTATTTTCATGAAGAAAGTTCTTGACAGTTATACACGATATTTTAATTTAAAGATGAAGAGGAAAGGGCCACTTTGGCAGAGCAAATTTAAAAATGTATTAGTAAAAGATGATACACAGATGCTGCATCTAACAAGGTATCTTCATTTAAACCCTACAAGTGACGGACTAGTTGAAAAGCCGGAAGATTGGAAATATTCTTCATATTTAGAATATATTGAATCACCAAAATTAAAAATATGTAACACTGAAGGATTAAAAAATTATTCTTCTGAAACATATAGAAAATTTGTTGAAGATAGGAAAGATTATCAAAAATCATTATCAGAAATAAAAGATATTTTGTTTTACTGAGGATTTTAACCAGAGGCATCGTATTATTTATAGAAATTGGATATTAATAATTACACTTTCTTTGTTTTTGGAGAAATTTAGGTGGATAATTTCAATAAATACAAATCTTGAATTGACAAATTGACAAAATGACATTATTAGTATATCATATAAATAAAGTACATTCAACAAAAGATAGTGGAGGAGAAAACTCTATGCTTATAACCGTAGATAAAAGAGGAAGTATTAATTTGCCGAAAACGCTTCGGAAAGAGCTCGGGATCGAAAGCGGCTCATATTTAAATCTAAAAGTCGAGGAAGGCGGGGCCATTGTGCTGTATCCTGTATCTGTGTATCCGTCAATCCGGCTTAGTGATAAGGGAATCGCTAAACTTGAGGAGGCACGAAGAAGTGGTAAGGGTAAAATGCCTGAGTGGATGCTAAAGGAAATAGAGAGTGTCTAAACTTATCCCAAGCAAGAAATTTCTTGAAGATATCGAGGTATTTCGAACAAATCAGGTTTTAAGGAAGAAAATAGCAAACGCATTAAATCTTCTTGAGAAGAATCCGCTCCATCCTGGCCTGAATCTTGAGCGTATTGTAAATGATCCGACAGCGTGGTCTGTAAGGGTGGACAGGAGATACCGAATTTCTTTCGATCTTGCAAACATACTGCCTTCAGGAAGCCCGGACTGGTCAGCGGATGTTCTTCTTTTGCGAGTTCTCGATCACGATGATCTATACAAGCACCCAAGATAACAAGACCCTTGCCAAAAAACACGCCTGAACAATTAAGAGAAGTTGTTATTAATATATTTCAAAAATCGGACATTGATATAGCAGTTATTTCACCTTCATTTAAAAGAAGAAGAATTATTGATATACAAAGTGATCTTGCAAAGGCTTCGGCAAAGTATCTTTCCGTTGTTGAGCCGGTCGGATATTCTTCAGACGATTACAAGTCTGCAAAAATGGAAACACTGTTAGGCGAAATAAAGAAATCCGGAAGGATTCTTTACTCAAGGACAAAATAAATATTTTCCAAAACTATGTTCTCGTTAATTGCCCATCATTAGATGTTACGGTTCGACAAAACCGGACCGCTCAGGAAAAGTAATAAAGACATCTTTTAAATGATATACGGACAACGGACACGTAAAACGAATTTGTTTTTGAGCAACATCTGGATTTTTAGGTTCACCGTGTTCATTGTGTAAACCAGGTCCACTATTTCTTGCCTGTATACTTTTAGGGCCTGCAAGCCGGATTAATTTACACTTCAGGCAAAAACAATTTTATTCTTCCACTTTTTTCTTTCTGTATTGTGTATAGGCATCTCTTATTGAAACATATGGATCTATAGCTGATTTTTTTAGATCTTCATAATCACCTATATGAAGAGATACTGTGTTTACCTTGTCATATGCAGTTATTCCAATTGATGCTTCAGCAGGATTAACATAATTTACAGGATCAAGAAACCCATCTCCTATCTTACCAAAAGTGTCTCTTAAAGATGATGGACCAATAAACGGCCAGACAATATAAAATCCGTGACCTATACCGTACGAGCCCAATGTTTGTCCTAAATCTTCTTCCTTTCTTGCTATACCTAAATCTTCTTTGGCAGCGTCAGCAAGTCCTAACACACCTGCGGTGGAATTATATAAAAAACGTATCAATTCATTCACTGAATCTTTAATTTTAAGCTGAAGAAGGCAGCCAGCAAAACGTACAGGAGTGGCTATATTATAAAAGACATTGCTTACAGCAATACGCATATCCTCTGGCAATATTGCAGAATATCCCTTAGAAACAGGCTTCAGAACCCAGAAATAAAGTTTGTCATTGAAATGATACATGGCTTTATTCCATGGATAAAGCGGGTCAGCTATCTGAATAGTCTCTTCTTTTTCTTCTTCAATTATTTCTTGTTGAGAAGATTCTTTTGCTTGAGTGTCAGATTTTTTTATATCTTCTGAAGATATTTCGCTTTTAACAGATTCTGATTTTGTTTCAGGCACGCTTTGTACAATTTCCTGTTCAGAAGCTTTTGGTTCTTGAGAAATTGTTGTATCAATTGGTTTAGTGGATTTCTCTTCTGATGAAGACAAAGTATCAGAAAATACATTTGTAAAAAAACAAAATAAAAAACATAATACTAATAAAACAACACTTGAGGATTTCATTATTAAACTCCTCCTTTTTATTTCAAATGTATGTTTTGGGCAAACCATTAACCCAAAACATACATTTTGATTAAGCTTTTCCCACTTTTTTACGCAATGTCTCAAGCAATGCATCTGGTGTTTTATTTGAAAGAATTTCCCTGAATTGATTTCTGTAGTTACTTATCAGGCTCACCCCTTCAATAACAACATCATATACTTTCCATTCATTCCCTTTCTGAATTATCCTGTAATTTATAGGTATATCAGCTTTTTTTGTTAAAATTACAGTTTGAACTTCAACGGTTTTTTCAGTTAACTGGGTTTCTTTTCCAAAATTAACCTTTTCATCTGTATATGTTACAATTTTGTCCGCATATGCATCTTCAAGAATCTGTTTATATAAACTTATAAATTCATTCTGTTGTTGCGTATTTAATTTACTCCAATTCTGTCCAAGAGTTCTCTTTGAAAGTTCTGTATAGTCAAAAAAACTATCAGAAATATTTCTAATTTTTGCCTTCTTAGTCTTCTTGCCCGCCTCACCTTTCAATGAAGGATCTCGCAAGACATCGAGAACCTTATTAATTTGTGCTTTTACAGAATCAAGCGGAGCGCCTGCAAATGAAACTAAAGGGATAAGAAGACAGATTAAAATTATCGTAAATATGCTCTTTCTCATTTCAACCTCCATTTTATATAAATTAAAAGTTTTACATTCCCTGATCGAGCCAGGAAATGATTTAGCATCGGTAACTTTCAAAATTACCATACAAGCTGATTATATATTACAATTTTATTGCATTTTACTCAATAAATCTTTAAGACAATTTACATAGCCATCTACATCTTCTATTAAAAACTTGTTTTTGTTAAGAAGGCTATCCGGGAAATTTATTCCATTGTGAATTATGATATTCGCTTTTTTCATTAAAACATCGGCTCCCAATTTAATTTTTCCTGTATCACTTAAAACAAAAACTAAAATATCAGGATTTACTGCTTTTACAGCGCTATTGCCTTCAATTACTATACCACTATAATTGGATAGCATGTTTAGAGCAATATTTATTAAAGAAGACAATTCTCCTGATGGCGATTGAATCCATAAAACTTTTTCTGCGCCTGCTTTAAGCATTTTTGCGGTATCTTTACCTTTTTCTGATAAAATTGTAGGGTTGTCAATTATAGAAGAATAAAGAGGTGTTTTTGTATATTTTATTGCTGACCAGCCCTTTAAATTCCTGAGTATATTACAGGCTACAGTTGTTTTGCCTGAGCCGCTATGAGCTCCTGCAATTCCAATTATCAATGGTTTAATCAACCTTGAATTATTTCCCGATATGTTAGGGAAATTCTTATTTTTCCCCATCTTGATTCTATATTTAAGCCTGCTCTTTTGTTATTTCTTTATATCCGCATTCTTTATTTTTACAGAATATTGTAATATCGCCGTTTTTGTTCTTTTTCTGATAAAGAATTTTAGCATTGCATTTTGGACATGTTTGTCCAAATGGTTTATTCCATGAAGCAAATTTGCATTTCGGGTAATTGCTGCAACTCCAGAAAATACGCCCTCTTTTCGAACGCCTTTCTACAATATCGCCCCCGTCTTCGGGACACTTAACACCAGTTGATAGAGGCTTTGCGTTTTTACATTCCGGGTATCTGGAGCACGCAAGAAAATTACCAAATCTTCCTTTTTTTAATACCATGGGCGAACCACATTTTTCACATTTTTCATCTGTTTGCTGAACATCCTGTTCATTCGACTGTCCGTTTTCTCCGTTTCCGGACAGAGGTTTCGTATTTTTACATTTGGGGAAACCTGTACACGCTAAAAATCTTCCATGTCTTCCCCATCTTATAACCATTACCTTGCCGCATTTTTCGCAAACAATTTCAGTTGGTATATCTTCTGGTTTCACATTATCTGGAGACTTTACTGCTTCTGAAAGCCCTTTTTTAAAGGGTTTGAAAAAATCATTTATCACTTTCACCCATTTCAGCTTGCCTTCTTCAATCATGTCGAGTTCATTTTCCATTTTTGCCGTAAAATTAACATTCAATAATTCGGGAAATTTTCCGACAAGGTAATCATTTACTAAAATTCCGAGCTCGGTTGGATGGAATTTCCCCTCGGTCTTTAAGATATACTTTCTATCCTGAATTGTAGAAAGTATCGTAGCATATGTGCTTGGCCTGCCAATGCCTTTTTCTTCAAGAGTTTTGACAAGTGTTGCTTCAGTATATCGTGGAGGTGGTTGTGTAAAGTGCTGCTTTTGCTGTACCTTAAGAAGCCTTAAAGCTTCTCCTTCTTTCAAAGCTGGTAGCACAAAACCTTCTTCTTCCTCAATCTCATCTTTGCCTTCTGTATAAAGTGCCATAAAACCATCAAAGCGAATAACAGTACCAGAAGCGCGGAGTTCATAATTTTCTTTATCGTCATTAATGATAAAAGTTGTCTGTTCAAGCTGAGCAGGCGACATCTGGCTTGCAATAAATCTTTTCCAGATTAGCGAATAAAGAGCATACTGGTCTTTTGAAAGAAAAGGCTTAACAAGCTCTGGATGCTTATCAGCATAAGTTGGTCTGATGGCTTCATGTGCTTCCTGCGCAGTATCCTTACTTTTATAAACAGGGGCTTTTTCAGGAACATAGTCCTTTCCAAAAGTTTTAGCTATTAATTCCCTTGCCCACTGCTGAGCCTCCGGCGCTATGCGATGTGAATCAGTTCTCATATAGGTTATTAATCCAACAGAACCTTCCCCGCCGAGTTCAATACCTTCATAAAGTTCCTGCGCTACCATCATGGTTTTCTTAGCTGTGAATTTAAGTTTTCTTACAGCTTCCTGCTGAAGAGTACTTGTTATGAAAGGAGGATACGGCAGCCTTCTTCTATGTTTTTTCTCTATATTGCTGAGTTTGAAAGAACTATTCTTTAAATCAGAGACTATTTTGTCGGCTTTTTCGCTGTTTGGTATAAGAAACTTTTGTCCTGATTCTTCTTTTAATATTTTTGAAAGTTTTGCCTGAAAAACTGGTTTGACAGAGCCTTCAAAATCAGCAATTATACTCCAGTATTCTTCTGATTTAAATTCGTTTATTTCACGTTCTCTCTCAACAATCAGTCTAACTGCGACAGATTGGACTCTTCCAGCGCTTAAGCCTCTTCTAATCTTTTTCCATAAAAGCGGACTAAGTCCATATCCTACAAGTCTGTCAAGAACTCTGCGCGCCTGCTGGGCATCTACTTTATTCATGTTTATTTTTTCAGGCTTTTTTATTGCCTCTCTTACTGCCTTTTCAGTTATTTCATTGAAAATTATTCTATAAATTTTTTCATTAATTGGAGGAGTATTTTTATCTGCTATTTCTGTCGCTATATGCCAGGCTATAGCTTCGCCTTCTCTGTCAGGGTCAGGAGCAAGAAAAACTTTATCAGCTTCTTTTGAGGCTTTTTTGAGTTCTTTGATTATTTTTTCTTTGCCCGGTATGATTACATACCGGGGAGTAAAATTATTTTCTATATCAACTCCTAAATCTTTTTCAGGCAAATCTTTTATATGGCCTATCGATGCTTTTACAGTAAAATCCTTTCCAAGAATTTTATTAATTGTCCTTGCTTTTGCAGGAGATTCAACTATTACAAGATTATTCATGCTAAATAAAACCTCTTTCCAGTTATTTGTTTTACAATACCCTTAAGTTCAAGCCCGAGAAGTATTGCAAGCACTTTTGAAGCAGGAAATGCGCTTTGACGCGCTATATCATCAATCTGTCTGGGTTCGCCAGAAAGCAGATTACATAATATCTTTTCGTCATTACTGAGTTCAATCTTTACTTTATGTTCTGTTTTAATAAAACCTTTTAATACAGGCGCGAGTTCTTCAAGTATATCATCAGGTTGCTGTACGAGCAAAGCGCCTTCTTTAATCAAGTTATTTGTTCCTTTAGAGTTTTTGGATGTAATCGCTCCGGGAATGGCAAAAACTTCTCTTCCGTAATCGTTTGCGAATTTTGCTGTAATTAATGCGCCGCTGTCAGATACAGCTTCAACAACAAGTACGCCGAGTGAAAGCCCGCTTATAATTCTGTTACGTTTTGGAAAATTTTCTTTATCAGGACCTGTTCCAGGTAAAAACTCGCTCATTATGCAACCGTGTTCAATAATTTTTTCAAAAAGATTTTTATTCTCCGGAGGATAAACAACATCAACTCCTGAACCAAGAACTGCTATGGTTCTGCCATTTGCCTTTATCGCTCCTCTGTGAGCAACAGAGTCAATACCTCTCGCCATTCCGCTTACAATTGTCATACCTGCAGATGATAGTTCTTCTGAAAATCTCTCCGCTACCAGCGCTCCATAGGATGTCATTTTTCTTGAACCAACAATTGCAAGAGAGAATCTATCATTTGGCATTATATCACCTCTTATAAACAAAACAACAGGGGCATCGCTCGTTTCTTTAAGAAGAACAGGGTAATCTGAATCATTTAGACAAATTGTTTTTATATTCTTTTCACTAATAATATCAATATATTTTTCTACAATATCCCATTCAGAAAAAGATGTTATTTTTTTTGCAGCTTTCTGAGTGATTCCATCGATTGCGGATAGATCTTTGAAATCTGCATTAAATATTTTTTTTGGAGTCTTGAAAATTGAAATCAGCTTTTTTGCTCTTATAGGGCCAATATCAGGAGTCATTATAAGAGCAAGCCAATATTTTAAATCAGACATATTATGACCTGAATTTCGGAAGTTTCAATCTTAATGCATTTATCTTAATAAAACCTTCTGCATCTTTTTGGTTGTAAACCTGCTCTTTTTCGAAGGTTGCAAGCTTTGTATTATAAAGCGAATAAGGAGATTTTCTTCCAGTCACATAACAATTGCCTTTGTAAAGTTTCAACCTGACTGTTCCTGTAACATCTTTTTGAATATTATCAATCATATTCTGTAATGCAATGCGTTCAGGTGAAAACCAATATCCATAATAAATAAGCTCGGAGTATTTGATTATAAGAGAGTCTTTTAGATGCATGACCTCCCTATCGAGTGTTATTGATTCAATAGCTCTGTGTGCAATATGTAATACTGTTCCACCGGGTGTTTCATATATTCCTCTCGATTTGATGCCAACGTATCTGTTTTCGACTATATCAATTCTGCCTATTCCATGACTACCAGCGATTGAATTAAGTTTTTCGAGCAACTTTGCTGGCGATAGGCGTTTATTGTCAATGGCAACAGGATTCCCTTTCTCATATGCGATTTCAATATAGACTGGTTTGTCAGGAGACTTCTCCGGTGGCGTTATCATAGTAAACATATCTGAGGGAGGTTCTTTCCAGGGATCCTCAAGAATTCCGCCTTCGTAACTTATATGGAAAAGATTTCTGTCAATACTATAAGGTTTTTCCTTTGTTGCTGTAACCGGTATCCCGTGTTTTTCCGCATACTCAATCAAAGACCTTCTTGAATCAAATGGCCATTCACGCCATGGAGCCAGAACTTTAATATCCGGCTTTAGAGCATAATAGGTAAGTTCAAATCTTACCTGGTCATTGCCTTTACCTGTAGCTCCATGAGCAACGGCTTCTGCGCCTTCTTTTTTTGCTATCTCGATTTGTTTTTTTGCTATCAAAGGCCTCGCAATTGAAGTGCCTAAAAGATAAGTTCCCTCATAAACAGCATTTGCCCTCAGCATCGGAAATATATAATCTTTTATGAATTCATTACGAAGGTCTTCTATATATGCTTTTGATGCTCCGGTTCTTATTGCTTTTTTCCTGACTTCCTCAAGATCTTCTCCCTGACCCAAATCAGCGCAGAAAGCTATAATTTTTGCACCATATTTTTCTTTAAGCCACTTTATAGCAACCGATGTATCAAGACCTCCAGAATATGCAAGCACTATCTTATTAAACATAATTTCAACCTCCAGAACTTTTTTCAGAATGGGAGTATAAAAGCATCTCCTGAAAAATAACCATAGCATAAATTCTTCAAAAATGTAAAATTCAGGCACTAAAAAAACAATTTGACAAAATACTGATAAAAGTTTTATATTGTTATTGAGACTCATTCTCAATTAATATGATAGATAAAAATAAAGGGAAAAAAGATTTTACAAACTTTCTGAGGGAACACGGACAACGCCTGACCAATGAACGCTCAGTGGTTCTTAACAGAATATTATCATGCACAGGACATTTTGACCCGGATTCTTTATATCTTCAGATAAGACAGACCGGCCTTAAAGTATCTCGGGCTTCTGTTTATAGAACCCTTAACTTATTACACAAAAGCGGTTTTATAAGCATAGTCAGAAAAACAGAAAAAGGGACAATATATGAATGTGTTTATGGAATCAAACATCATGACCATATGCATTGTAATGAGTGCGGAAAAGTGATCGAATTTTATTCTGAAGAACTCGAAAAATTACAGGAGAAAATATGTGAAAAACAGGGGTTCAAAGGTCAAAGTCATACACTGGAGATTAGGGGATATTGCGCAAAATGCAAAAAGAATATGAAATAGAAAAACAAAAAAGATACAGACATAGGCATCAAAAGGGGAAACAACACAGCAAAGTAATCCTTATCGGGAATCCAAATGTTGGTAAAAGCGTAATCTTTGGACTTTTAACCGGCAAATATGTAACTGTTTCCAATTATCCTGGAACTACAGTTGAAGTTTCATACGGGAATATTTCAATTGGTGATAGAAAATTTATTTTGATTGATTCACCAGGAGTTAACAATTTAACTCCAATGAGTGAAGATGAGAAGGTTACAAGAGACATATTAATAAGAGAAAAAGCTGAAGCAGTTGTTCTTGTAGCTGATGCAAAAAATTTAAAAAGGGCTATAATGCTTTTGATTCAGCTTGCTGAGATGAATCTACCATGCGTTCTTGACCTGAACATGGAGGATGAAGCAAAAGCACGTGGCATTGAGATTGACTATCAGAAGCTAAGTAGCTTACTCAATATAGAAGTAGTTGGCACAATCGCTCCGCAAAAAAAAGGTATAAACACTTTAAAAGAAGCGATATTAAATCCCGGGCAGGTTTCAATTAAAGCTACGTATAATTCTGTAATCGAAGAATATACAAATAAAATATCTGCTATACTCCCTGATTCAAACATATCCAGGCGTTCAATAGCTCTCATGATATTATCTGGAGATGAAAGTCTGAAGAGGTGGCTTATGGCAAACCTGAATTCTGAGAATATCAAGAAAATTGAAGAACTAAGGGATGAAGCGCAATCAAAACTTAAAGAACCAATATCTTCAATTATCAACAATGCAAGAATAAAATCTGCAGAAGAAATAGTCAAGGCTGTTCAGAAACAAAATAATACAACAGGCGGGAAATTGCTGCAAATTCTCAATTCATGGGCTATCCATTCTTTCTGGGGAATACCTATACTTCTTCTTGTAATATCGGCTTTCTATCTGTTTGTCGGAAAATTTGGTGCTGGCATACTTGTTGACTTTTTTGATGAGATAATATTCGGTAGATATATTGCCCCTGTTATAGATATATCAGTTAAATCCATTCTGCCAAAAGGATTTTTTCAGGATATGCTTATCGGCAAATATGGAATATTTACAATGGCTTTAACTTATGCTATAGGAATTATTCTTCCTATTACTTCAACTTTCTTCATAGCTTTCGGGTTTCTTGAAGACAGTGGCTATCTACCAAGACTTGCTGTTGTATCTGACAGAGCTTTTAGAGTTCTTGGGCTTAACGGAAAAGCAATACTTCCGATGATTCTTGGACTTGGATGTGGAACAATGGCAACCATGTCAACGAGAATTCTCGAAACAAAACGTGAAAAGATAATAGCCACATTTTTAATTGCCCTTGCAATACCATGTTCTGCTCAACTCGGGGTAGTCTTTGGTATGCTTGGACCATTATCAATCAAAGCTGTTCTGTGGTGGTCAAGTTGTATTATTCTTGTTCTTATGCTGACAGGATACCTCGCTTCTAAATTTGTGCCTGGCGAAAAGCCCGATTTTTTCATAGAACTTCCACCTTTAAGGATGCCTTCCTTTATGAATATAATAATTAAAACTTTAAGCAGAATAGAGTGGTATTTAAAAGAAGCGGTACCTTTGTTTATTCTCGGCACATTTATTTTATTTATTCTCGACAGAATAAATGTTCTTGTATGGATAGAAAATTTTGCATCTCCAGTTGTTGTAAGTTTTTTGGGATTACCTCCAAAAGCTACCGAAGCCCTTATTATGGGCTTTTTAAGAAGAGATTATGGTGCAGCAGGTTTATTTGATATGGCAAGGCAGGGGCTTTTGAATGAAATTCAAATTGTGGTAAGTCTTGTCACACTAACTCTGTTTGTTCCATGTCTTGCAAACTTTTTCATGATAATTAAAGAGAGGGGAATCAAAACAGCAATACTTATGATGTCATTAATCATGCCATTTGCAATATTAGTTGGAGGACTTCTAAATTTTATAATGCAAATTATATATTGATTGAGTTATCGCCATTTGTGCTATGTTATTAGTTGTTTACTATAAGCTCTTCGCTTGTTGTTTTTTATACTTCAGCCTTCAGCCTATCGCCTTCAGCCTTTTTTTTGCGCCATGCTCCGTGCAGTTTTAATTAAACGCTACAACTCAACAAACGCTATAACGCTATAAACGCTATAACGCAATAAACGCAATGAACGCAACAAACGCTATAAACGCAATAACGCTATAAACGCAATAACGCTATAAACGCAATAACGCTATAAACGCTATGAACGCTATTCGCCTTCAGCCTTTTTTATGAGATAAGTTCCCCTCTACTAAGAGGGGTGCAGGGGTGTGTAAGCTGTTTTGCGCCTTTGCGCCATACTCCTTACAGTTTTAAATGAACGCAATGAACGCTATAAACACTATTAACGCTGTTAACCCTATAAACGCTATAAACGCAACGAACTCAATAAACGCTATAGCAGGTCTCACTTCCAATGCGTAGCATTAATTTGATGAACGCAATGAACGCTATAAACGCAACAAACGCAACGAACGCTATAACTCAATGAACGCTATAACGCTATAACTCTATAAACGCAACGAACGCTATAACGCTATAAACGCTCTTCGCCTTCATCCTTTTTGAGTTAGGGGTAATGTCTGTATTATCAGGTTCAGGTTAAATTTTTTTATTTAAATTTCCGATACATATATAAGTAAAA
>JACAFE010000080.1 GCA_013388435.1 Nitrospirota bacterium
CAATAACGCTATAAACGCAATAAACGCTATAACGCAATGAACGCAATAACGCAATAAACGCTATAACGCAATAAACGCTATAAACGCAATAAACGCTATAACGCAATGAACGCAATGAACGCAATAAACGCTATAAACGCTTTTTGCCTTCAGCCTTTTTTGTAGGCTATGAGCCATTTTTGTTATCAACATTTTCATGGGTTACTCTTTTCCATCTTCTATGGATCCAGAGCCATTCTGCAGGATGTTCTCTTATATAGTTCTCTATGTATTTTGTAAATGTTTTTGTATCTTCAACCAAAGCTCTTTCTCTATCTTCAATTTCCGAGAGTTTAACCTCTGGATAAATTGTTATTGTATGACCATCACCATTACGATGTATAAAAACAGGAAGTGCGGCAGCACCTGTTTTTCTTATAATAAGCGCTGGCATTTTTGTTGTCCACGCACCTCTGCCCAGAAAATCAATGACAAATCCTTCACTTCTTACAACAGCCTGATCCATAAGTATTCCAACAAAGCCGTTTTTTTTCAGAGTTTGCATAATTGGTTTTAGAGCTCCTCTTTTATAAATTACGCTATTCCCGAATTTTCTTCTTACACCTTCTACAATTTTGTTAAGATAATTATTATCCAGTGGTCTTGCAACAACAGCAATTGGTGAAACCTTTAAAGAAACAACCAGAGCAAGCAACTCCCAGTTGCCACAATGACCTGTAAGAAAAACGACCCCCTTCCCTTTTTCTTTTGCAGCAAAATAATTTTCTATTCCTTCAATTCTTACTGATTCAACTATTTTTTTGCCCGACCCTGAATAAATCTTGATTACTTCTGCCAGCGACCTGCCATAATTTTTAAAATTCTCTTTAAGAATTTTCGAAATGTCTATTTCAGAAAAAGTTTTATCTGAAATTACGGTCTTTCTTAAATTGTCTTCTGCAATTTTTCTTCTGGTTCCCGAAAAATAAAAAAACGCAAGACCTGCTAATTCTCCCAATTTAAGCGATATTTTTAATGGAAGGACTATTATAGGCGTAGCCAGAATAATTACTATAACAACCTCTAATAAGCGGAGCATATTTTCTTACAAAACCTAATCGGATTTCTTTTCTTCTTTATTGTTTTCCTTATCTTTATCCTTCTTTTTCTGCATAGATTCATCTATCTCAGCAAGTCTTTTTGCTGCAAGGTAGTTAACAGTTCCTTCAGGATATGTGCCATCTTCACGCATTTCTCCAGCAGGCATATCAGTCATAATTTCTATGGCTCCATCAATGCTGTCAATAGAGTAAATACTGAATTTACCAGCCATTACAGCGTCCAGAACTTCTTGTTTGAGCATAAGATTTTTTACATTTCTTGAAGGAATAATAACACCGTGGCTTCCGTCTAAGCCCTTTATTTTACATAGGTCAAAAAAACCTTCTATTTTTTCATTAATACCACCTACCGGCTGGACTTCCCCGTTTTGATCCATAGAACCTGTTATTGCAATATTTTGTTTAAGAGGAACACCTGATAGACTGCTTAGCAAAGCGCATAATTCTGCGCAGGATGCGCTGTCTCCTTCAACCATATCATAAAGCTGTTCAAAAGTTATAGAAGCTGACAGAGTAATAGGCTTCTTTACAGCAAACCTGCTTCCAAGAAAATGCGTTATAATGAGTATAGCTTTTTCGTGTATCTTGCCGCTCATTTTTGTTTCACGTTCAATATTTACCACCCCAGCTTTACCAGCGTATATTCTTGCGCTAATTCTTGAAGGCTTTCCAAAGCTATAATCACCAAGATCAAGAACTGCAAGACCATTTATTTGTCCAATTTTCTTCCCTTCGGTATTCACTATTAGAGTGCCATCAAGAATAAGCTCTCTGATTCTTTCTTCTATTTTATTTGTTCTATAAACTTTTTCATCCATTGCTTTTTGAACATGTTCTCTGGTTACAAGTTTACTGTCTGATTTTATTGCCCAATAGTTTGCCTCTCTCAATATATCTGCTATTTCGCTGAATTTAACGGAAAGCTTGTTCTGATTTTCTGCAATTCGCGAACTGATTTCTATTACTTTTGAAATTCCGGTTTTATCAAAAGGCAGAAGTTTTTCTTCTCTGCATATAGTAGCAATATACAAAGCGTACTTTTGAATATTTTCATCTGTTCTGTCCATTCTGTTTTCAAAATCTGCTTTCACCTTGAAAAGCTCTCTATAATCTTCATCAAGGTTATAAAGAAGATAATAAAGATAAGGATTACCAATCAGAATAACTTTCACATTAAGTGGAATTGCCTCAGGTTTAAGAGTTGTTGTTGATATTAATCTGTACTGTTCCCAAACATCCTCAATTTTAAGCTCTTTATTTCTTACAGCGCGCTTAAGCGCGTCATATGAAAAAAGATTTCTTAGCAAATCAAGTGCATTAACAACAAGATAACCGCCATTGGCTTTATGAAGTGATCCTGCTTTTATCATTGAAAAGTCTGTGATTGCAATACCGTACTGTATCTTATGTTCGATTCTACCAAAAAGATTGTAATAAGTGGGATTGCTTTCAAAAACACACGGAGCGCCCTTGCATTCTTTATTATTCACCAAAACATTAACTGTATATCTTGTAAAAATAGGTTCTGACTTTGGAACTTTCATGAAAGGCAACTGCGGTGACTGTTCTTCCTGAATTTTAAAATCATCAAGATGGCTGAGAATATCTTCTTTTACAGCATCAAGATAAGCTATTATTTTTTCATATTTTTGATATTTATTTTTTAAGTCCTCAATAAGGTGGCCTACAGAAGAAAGAGCCGCCTCTTTTTCAAGTTTTATTAACTGTTCTTTTAATGTTTTTTCACCCTCACGAGCTACGCGAACTATGTCATTCAATTTCTCTTGAAGAGATTTGCCAATTTCATCAAGTTTCTTTCTTGTTCTTTCATCAAGACTTTCATATTCTTCTTCAGTCAAAGGTTCATTATTTTTCTTGATAGGAACTAAAATCAATCCGCTTACTGTTTTGCGCAGAGAAAAACCTTTTTCTTGCGCTTCCTGTTCAAGGGCTTCGAACAACTGACGTTGTCTTTTCTGAGATTCGTCTATTATTTTATTTCTTTGTTTTTCGTACTCTTTTGATTCAAATACCTTTGGTATTTCGGTCCTTAATATTTTGATTGTTTCATCCATATCTTTCTGAAATATAACAGCATATCCGGGCTCAAGTTCAACAGCCAATGGTGAATCGGGATCTGCAAAGTTATATACATAACACCAATCGCTTGGCACAGGTTCACCAAGTGCTTTTTGATATAGAAATGACCTCACTGTGGTCATTTTACCAGTGCCATGTTCTCCAAGAATAAATATATTAAATCCTGTACTATCAAGACTCAGACCAAAATCAAGAGAACGTATTGCTCTTTCCTGTCCTATGGTCTCCTTGAAATCCTGCAATTCATCTGTTGTATTGAAATTGAACAAATCAAGACTGCATTCTCTATAGAGATCGTGAACTTCAAGTTTTTTCATTATTCTTCCTCCATTTCTATATTATAAAAAGAGTCTGCTTAAAATGCCGGCCGTAGATTTTAAAGTGATTACAATAAATTCACTAAAGATAAAAATTTATATGATGTTGACAGTTTACACGTTTTTATCTTTTCTTTCAACTTTACAACACATATAAATATATGCTATTTATGCTCTTGGATGATGTTTTGAATATACCTGTTTTAATCTTTCTGTAGTAACTTTTGTGTAAATCTGTGTGGTTGATATATCTGCATGTCCAAGCATTTTCTGCAAAGCTCTCAAATCTGCTCCACCTTCGAGCAAATGCGTAGCAAATGAATGTCTCATAGTATGTGGTGATATTTTTAGCCCAATTTTTTTGCCTGCCGACTTAACAGTCTGCCAGAAACGCTGTCTTGTCATTGGCAAACCCCTTGAAGTCAAAAAAAGATAAGGAGATTCTTTTCCTTTAATTATTGCTCTTCTTTCATTATTAATATAATTTTTTATTTTCTTCAGAGTTCCTTCACTTACTGGAACTATTCTTTCTTTTGAGCCTTTTCCGATAACTCTTAAAAATCCTGCGTCAAAGTGTATATCTTCAAGTTTCAATGACACAAGTTCGCTTACCCTGAGCCCTGAAGAATATATTAATTCAAGCATGACAGAATCCCTTATTAAAATGGGCTTTGCTTTTACACTTTCAATATTGCTACAAGAAAGAAGGTTTTTAGTCTCTGAAATACTTAGAGCTTTTGGAATACGTTCCCATTTGCCAGGAGATTTTAGATTTTCAGAAGGGTCCTCGTTTATAAGATTTTCAACAACAAGATACTTGCAAAAACCTTTAATTGATGAAATAAATCTACATATACTTGATAGAGATAAACTTTCATCCATGAGTTTTTCAATAAAATCTACTATGTCATTTCTTTTAAATGAAACTATATCGCAATTTTTTGAATTTAGAAATTTTTCAAATTTCTTTAAATCAAGTTCATATGATAAAACAGTGTTTTTTGATAAACCTTTTTCAACAGTAATATAAGTTAAAAAATCATTTATTATACTATCTCTATTCATTTGCCCGGTATTTATATTTTATACTTTTCAGAATATAAGTTATATTTTTATTTTAACCCATTAACATAATGCATTTTTCGGTTTAAATAAATTTGTTTTGCTATCTTAATTCTCTGTATTCAGCTTATTCTTATATTTGTCCATAAATTTTTTTCATTTCCTGTGTATAACTACCATCTACGTTATAAATAAAAAAAGGCTGTTCAATCTTCAATCCTGTTTTTCCTCCTTTTACAGCTTCAATCATCACCATTTTTGATTCTGTATTAATTCTTGAATGAACAAAACAAATTCTTTTTGGCTCTAAATATTTTTGTTTCAAAACAATCATTAATTCAGCAAGTCTTGCAGGATGATAGATCAGGCAAAATCTTCCTTTCTCTTTTAAAAGATATGATGCCGCATTAACAATCTCCTCAAGGCTTATTGTCATTTCATGACGGGCTATCGCTCTTTCTTCTTCAATATTTATACGCCCGCTTAATGGTTTTCTGAAGGGTGGATTTGAAACCACAAGATCAAAATCAGAATGCTTCTTAATACTGCTTGAAATAAGTTTAATATCAGAATGTAATACTTCTACTCTTTCTTCCAGATTATTTATAACTACATTTTTTTTGGCAAGTTTTGAGAGTCTTTCCTGAAGTTCTATAAGAACAACTTTAGACCGTTTATATTTTTTTGCAAGAAGGATGCCTATTATTCCTGAACCTGCTCCTAAATCAGCTATATTATGTACTAATTTTAGATTAACAAAATCATATAAAAGAAGTGAATCAACAGAAAAACGGTAACCTTTTTTTGACTGGTATATCTTTATATCAAGAATACTATCAAGTGTCAAATCCATTAATAATTATTTTTCTTAAATATCTCCGCGTTCTTTCAACAAAGAAATAAAAAGTTCAACGATTTCAGGATCAAATTGAATTCCTGAATATTTTTTCAATTCCATAACTGCCTGTTCCACTGAAAGTGCTTTCCTATAAGGCCTGTCTGTTGTCATGGCGCCAAATGCATCCGCAACTGCCACTATTCTCGCACCTAAAGGAATCTCTTTTCCTTTAAGTCCGTCAGGATAACCCGAACCATCATAACATTCCTGATGATGTTTTATAATTTCCCTTGCATCTTTTAAGGGTTCAACCTGCTCTATCATTTTTGCGCCTGTTGTCGGATGTTTTTTTATTATCTCCATTTCATCTTCTGTAAGTTTCCCTGCCTTCAAGAGAATATGATCCGGCACAGATACTTTTCCGAGATCGTGCAATAGTCCTGCTTTTCTGATATTTTCAATTTCTTTTTCCGAAAGATTCAATTTTTTTGCGATTTCAACAGAATACTCTGCAATATCTTTCATATGTTTATCAGTATAAAAATCCCTTGCTTCAACAACTCCTGAGAGTGTAATAATAGTTGAAAGATATGACCGTTCAAGTTTTTCATACAGGCTTGCATTCTCAATAGCTGCTGCTGCCTGATCGCTAAGCACTGATACGAGTTCGATTTCCGATGGAGTGAAAGCAGACTCATCAATTGTTCTTCCTACACAAAGCAAGCCAATTATATTGCTTCGAACCAAAAGTGGCACGCAAACTCCGTGTGCCAGTCCTGTGGATTTTTTTAAAGCAAGAAATTCTGATGGCAATTCTGTTTCAGGATTAATTATGAAAGGCCGCCTATGTTCAAAAATAAATTTCTCGATTGTTTTTGAATAAAGTTCATTAAAATCATTCACAAAATCATTGGACAGATTATAATGTTCCCTTAAAACAAGCTTCTCAGAATATTCATCTATTAAAGCAAGACATACTTTGCTTGCTTTTGCCTCACGAACAGCAAAATCAACAATAATTCTTAACAAACGGATAGGGTCAACCTCGCCTATAATTACCTTACTAACTTCAAACAATGGCATTAAAGCTTTCATTCTGATATTTTCAGCGAGCAATCTTGTTTTCTCGAGTGCATCCGCAATAGATGCCCTGAGTTCTGCGGGAGTAAATGGTTTCAGGATAAAACCCTGTGCACCGAGCCTCAACGAATTAATTGCAATATCAAGAGTTCCATGCCCGGTAATGATAATTATAGGTATTTCTTTATCTTTTTCCCTTATACTTCTAATAACATCAAGCCCGTCCATCTTTGGCATTTTGATGTCTGTAAGTATAAGGTCAAATTTTTCCTTTTCAAAAAGTTTTAGTCCTTCATTACCATTCAATGCAGTTTTTACAGAATATCCACTTTTTAAAAGAATATCCTTGGCAAGTCTAAGTATATAATTTTCATCATCAATTATGAGAATATGTTCTTTATCCATAAGTATTTGTATGCATCTGCTTTATAGTCTAAATTTTTATAACATACAGCATACTCATTTATCAATTTCAATTTTTCTATTGCTTAAATTATTGTTTAATGTAAAAAAAAGCCATGCTAAATAAGCATGGCTTTTTTAAAATTCTATAGATTATTAACTATTAACCGGTCCTTTTTTCAGCAACTTGAATTCTTGCCAAAGCTCTTTCAAGTGATGCACTTGCCCTCGCGAAATCAAATTCTTCAGCCTTTTTTAATCTTTCTTCTGCTCTTTTCATAGCAGCCTTGGCTCTTTCAACATCTATATCTTCAGATTTCTCAGCGCTGTCTGCGAGTATCATTACTCTGTCAGGTCCGACTTCAGCATAGCCCCAGTTCACAAAAACATAGTTTGTGGTATTGCCTTTTTTATATGAAAGCATTCCAATTTTCAGAGTTGTGAAAAAAGGCACATGTCCCGGAAGTACGCCGAAATCACCTTCGCTCCCTGACGTTGATACTTCATCAACTTCTTCGCTCAGGATAAGTCCGTAAGGTGTTACTATTTCAAGCTTTATTTTATTCTCCATAGGTATTTCTCCTGCCTTAAGCTTTTATTTATACCTGTCTGCTCCAGCCAAGTTTCTTAGCTTTTTCTTCAGCTTCTTCAATTGGACCAACCATATAGAATGCCTGTTCTGGCATATCATCATACTGACCGGCAACAATTGCTTTGAAGCCTTTAATTGTATCAGCTGTCTTAACATATTTTCCTTTTTGTCCTGTAAAGGCTTCAGCAACATGGAATGGCTGGCTCAAGAATCTCTGAAGCTTTCTTGCTCGAGCAACTATCATCTTATCATCTTCTGAAAGTTCCTCGATACCAAGAATTGCTATGATATCCTGAAGTTCTTTATAACGCTGAAGTGTTTTCTGGACACCTCTTGCTACCTGGTAATGTTCGTCACCGATGACCTTTGGATCAAGAATTCGAGAGGTTGAATCGAGCGGGTCAACAGCAGGATATATACCGAGCTCTGCAATCTGCCTTGATAGAACGACAGTACCATCAAGGTGTGTAAATGCTGTGGCAACAGCAGGGTCTGTAAGGTCGTCTGCAGGAACGTAAATAGCCTGCATTGCTGTAATAGCACCTTTCTTTGTAGTTGTAATTCTTTCCTGTAATGCACCCATGTCAGTACCAAGTGTTGGCTGATAACCAACAGCAGATGGCATTCTACCAAGAAGGGCTGAAACTTCTGCCCATGCAAGTGTATATCTAAATATGTTATCAATAAATATAAGAACGTCCTGTCCCTGATCTCTAAAATACTCAGCACAGGTAAGTGCGCTTAATCCAACATTTGCTCTTGCTCCGGGTGGTTCATTCATCTGACCATATATAAGAGCGGCTTTTGGTAAAACGCCTGAGTGCTTCATTTCAAGATAAAGGTCATTACCTTCTCTTGTTCTTTCACCAACACCAGCGAAAACCGAGACACCACCGTGAACCATTGCAATGTTATGGATCATTTCCATGATAATAACTGTTTTACCAACACCTGCGCCACCGAACATTCCCATTTTACCGCCTCTAACAAATGGGATGAGCAGGTCAAAAACTTTAACACCTGTTTCAAATGCCTGTGTTGTTGCTTCCTGTTCAACAAATTCAGGAGCAGGTCTGTGAATTGGCCATCTTTCATCAGCCTGAATAGGTCCCATTTCATCAACAGGGTCGCCAACAACATTAATTATTCTTCCTAATGAAGCTTTGCCAACAGGAACAGTTATAGGCTGTCCTGTGTCAACAGCTTTCATGCCCCTCACGAGACCATCTGTTGAACTCATTGCAATTGTTCTTACTTTGTTCTCTCCGAGATGGGCTGCTGTTTCAAGCACAAGATGGATTTCGGGAATTCCTTTTGCTTTATCTTCCGCAATATCTATTCTTACAGCATCACGGATTTTTGGCAATTGCTTTTCAAATTCTAAGTCTACAACTGCACCTATTACCTGACATACTCTTCCTTCATTCATGTTGATACCCCCTCAACTATATTTTTAAATTCCTGAAAACTTTATGCATTATTGCTTTAAAGCTTCAACACCGCCAACAATATCCATAAGGTCTTTTGTAATTCCAGCCTGCCTTACCTTGTTGGCAAGTAATGTTACCTTGTTAATTAATTCACTGCAATTCTTAGTAGCATTTTCCATTGCTGCCATTCTTGCTGCTTCTTCAGAAGCTGATGATTCAAGCAAAGCACGGTATATTTGTATTTCTATATACTTTGGCAACAATCTTTCAAAAATTACAGCTCTTGAAGGCTCATACAGATAATCAGCAGTCATAGCTGATTCTTTAGGCGCTTCTTCACTTTCTATTACTCCGAGTGGAAGAAGTTTCATCATAGTAACCTTCTGGGCTATCAGAGACTTAAACTCATTATAAATTACAATTACTTCATCAAATGTTTCATTTGTATAATTCTCAACAAGGTTGGCTGCAATTTCCTGAGCATTTGTATAAGATACTTTTCCGGAAAGTCCAGTCCATGAATTTCGCATTGTGTAGCCTCTTCTGCGGAAAAAATCACGGGCTTTCCTTCCAACAGTACTTAAAGTAATTTGTATTCCTTCGTGTTTTAAACCTTCCAAATATTTATTGGCTGTTCTCAATATATTTGCATTAAAAGCTCCGCATAAACCTTTGTCAGAAGTTATTACAAGAACTTCAACAGTTTTTCTCATCCTAAGTGCAAGGAGAGGATGTAATTCTCTTTCAGCTACTCTTGCAAGATCAGATAACACTGTCTGCATTCTTGAAGAATATGGCCTGAAATTCAACATCCTGTCCTGAACTTTGCGCATCTTGGCTGCTGCGACCATTTTCATAGCCGCAGTAATTTTCTTTGTATTTTGTATTGCTTTAAGTCTTTTTCTTATATCCCTTAACGTTGGCATTTATATTCTCCTATAAGAGCAAATTTATGCAGCAAAAGTCTTTTTGAAAGCTGTAATAGCTTCTGTCATCTTTGCCTTAAGATCATCATCCAACGCTTTCTTTTCCATAATCTCTTTCTTGATTTCTGGTTTTTCAGACCTTACGTATCTCAGCAGTCCTTCCTCAAATGGCTTAATTGCTTCCAATGGCAGATCATCAAGAAATCCCTGCGTGCCTGCGAATATAACAATAATCTGGTCATCAACAGACATTGGAACATATTGATCCTGCTTTAACAACTCAACCATTCTTTTACCTCTTTCAATCTGTGCAAGAGTCGCTTTATCAAGGTCTGAGGCAAATTGCGCAAATGCAGCGAGCTCTCTAAACTGCGCAAGGTCAAGTCTTAACATACCAGCAACCTGTTTCATAGCTTTAATCTGGGCAGCTCCACCAACACGGCTTACTGAAAGACCAGCGTTAACAGCAGGCCTTACACCAGCATAGAAAAGCTCGGGTTCAAGATAAATCTGACCATCAGTAATTGAAATAACGTTTGTAGGAATATATCCAGAAACGTCACCGGCCTGGGTCTCAATAACAGGGATTGCTGTTAAAGATCCTGCACCCATTTCATCACTCATTTTTGCTGCTCTTTCAAGAAGTCTTGAATGGAGATAGAAAACGTCACCAGGATAAGCTTCACGAGCAGGCGGACGTCTTAAAATCAGAGAAAGCTGTCTATATGCATGAGCCTGCTTTGTAAGGTCATCATATCCTATAAAAGCATGCTGTCCATTATCTCTGAAATATTCACCCATTGCGCATCCAGTATATGGAGCAATGTACTGCATTGGAGCGGGCTCACTTGCAGTTGCAACAACTACAATTGTGTGCTCTAATGCGCCCATTTCTTCAAGTTTTTTAACTGTATTAACAACAGCAGGACGGCGCTGTCCTACTGCAACATAAATACAGGTAACATCTCCACCTTTTTGATTTATGATTGTATCAATAAGGATCGCTGTTTTTCCAATTTGACGGTCACCAATGCAAAGCTCACGTTGTCCCCTGCCAATTGGAATCATTGCATCAATAGCTTTAATACCCGTCTGTAAAGGCTCATGAACAGGTTTTCTTCTAATGATACCAGGCGCAACAACTTCAACTCTTCTTGTCTGTTTTGCATTGATCGGACCTTTTCCATCAATTGGCTGACCGATAGCATTTACAACTCTTCCTCTGAGTTCAGGACCAACAGGAACTTCCATAACTTTGCCTGTGCGCTTTACGATATCGCCTTCTTTAACAAGTTTGTCCTCACCGAAGAGAACAGCACCTACTGACTCTTCTTCAAGGTTCAAAGCCATACCGAAAACTCCGTTCGGGAACTCAAGAAGTTCTGATGCCATGCAGTTCTCAAGACCATAAACCTTTGCGACACCGTCACCGATATAAGTAACTGTGCCAATTTCGCTAACATCTACCTTTTTCTCAAAATCTGTGATTTGCTTCCTTAACAGCTCACTAATTTCTTCTGTCTTAATTTCTGGCATAATGTCACCCCTTTATAAGCTCATCTTTTAAAAGCCTTAACTGGCCTTTTATGCTTGTATCATACATTGTGCTTCCAATCTTGACAAGCATTCCGCCAAGAAGGGAAGGATCTACCACATATTCTATATCAACATCCCTGTCAGTAAGTTTTTTCAGAGATGACTTGAGTTTTTCTTCCTGATTTTTACCGATTTCAATCGGAGTCATTACTATTGCTTTTGCCCTTTTCTGTTTTTCAAGGTAAAGATTTATAGCAACCCTTAATATCTGGGCAAGGTAAATTACTATTCCCAGCTCAGAAAGATGAAGTATAAACTTTACGGTTGGCTCTGAAATTTTGTACTTTTCTGCAATTGCCTTAAAAACCTTTGCCCTTTCATCAGTTGTAAACATAGGGCTAACAAGCAGGTTTCTAAATTCTTTGCTTTTAACCATCATCTCATTCAATAACGCAATTTCAGCAAGGGATTGTGGCGCATTTTCATCGCCAACATTTCTTAAAAGTGCTTTTGCGTATCTGTTTGATTCTTTGAACTGTTTCAACCTTTGCCTCCTATCTTGACCAGAGAGTCTTCAAGAAGTCTTTCCTGTTCTTCTTTGGTTAACTTCTCTTTAAGTTTCTTCTCAGCCAGCTCCATAGCAAGTTCTACTGCTTCTGCTTTAATTAATTCTTTTGCCTGTTTCAGTTCAAATTCAATATTGGTTTTTGCCTG
This sequence comes from Nitrospirota bacterium, assembly GCA_013388435.1. GTDB lineage: Bacteria > Nitrospirota > Thermodesulfovibrionia > Thermodesulfovibrionales > SM23-35 > DYFC01. The sequence continues at coordinate 12,098 of JACAFE010000080.1, forward strand.
TTCCATAATTTTTGCTTTAAGCTTATCGGTCTCTGCAATAATCGTATCCCGTTCCTGTTCGCCAGATTTCCTCGCAGCCTCAAGAATTGCAGCAATTTCTGCATCTTTTGCTTTCAGTCTTGTCTCGACTTCTGCCAGAGCTTTCTGGGCTGCTTCTTTTGCTTCCTTAGCATCCTGCAGAGTTTTTGCTATCATTTCAGTTCTCTGCTTAAGGAAATTTTGCAAAGGTTTCTTACCAAATTTAAAGAGAATAATAACAAGAATAAGAAAGTTTATTATTTTCCACATGTACTCTTTCCATAAAGGCGTATGTTCTTCACCACCGCTTGCGAAAGAGATTGAAACAAAGGTTAATATGAAAAGACAGGAAAAAATGAGGGGTAATAATTTGTTGAACTTTTTTCTTGATTTTAGAATTTTCTTTCTCATGCACTCACCAACTTTCTTACAATCTCATCAGAGAACTTATCAATATCAGCCCGCAATCCCTTCCTTGCTTTTTCAGCTTCGGCTTTAATTTCTGCACGTGCCTTTTCAATAATCGATACGGCTTCAGCCTCTGCTGCTGAGATTACTTCTTTTTGCTTCATTACTCCTTCGTGCCTGAGGGCTTCGAAGGTTTCTTTCGCCTTTGTCCTTGATTCAGCCAGTTCTCTGTTTAATCTGGCTATCCCTTCTTCTCTTTTTTCAGCCATAACTTTTGCTGCTTCAAGGTCACCTTTCACAGTATCTTCACGCTTCTTAAACACATCCATAATAGGTTTGAAAAGTATGGCATTCAAGAGAAAAATAAGGACAATAAAATTAGCTGCCAAAACAAGAAGCCAAATTGGTTGAATATCAAGCATATTTCACCTTCCATTTGAGAAGATTAAAAACAGGAGAAGATTACCACATGAGAAAAAAGATTGTCAAGTGGTTTTTAAAAAAAAATTAATTTCCTGAGCAACAGGGTTACAGATTGTATAATCTGTCAAAATATTACCATGTTTTATGAAAAATTAAAATTAATTGAAGAAAAAAAACTTCTCAGAAAAATAAAGGATAAAAGCTCACCACAGGGCAGCATAATAGTTTTGAATAACAGGAAATTTATAAATTTTGCCTCGAATGATTACCTTGGGATTTCAAACAATCCATTTATTATTTCAAATGCTATAAAAGCTCTCGAAAAATTCGGCGCAGGATCAGGAGCCTCGAGACTTCTTGCAGGTGGAGTTGAATTACATGGTGAACTTGAAAGAAAAATCGCTAAATTTAAGAATACTCCTTCTGCTTTAATTTTCAATTCAGGATATGCTGCAAATACAGGCATAATCCCGGCATTATTTGATAATGACTTCCTGATTTTAAGCGATGAATTAAACCATGCGAGCATCATTGATGGATGCAGACTAAGCAAAGCTGAAACTAAAATTTACAAACATAAAGACATTGAACATCTTGAAAAATTGCTCAAAATAAAAAACAAAAAGCAAAAAATAGTAATAACCGATTCTGTATTCAGCATGGATGGCGACATTGCTCCATTAGATAAAATTTATGAATTATGCAAAAAATATAATGCATTGTTATACATTGACGATGCTCATGGCACAGGAGTGCTTGGTAAAGGAAAAGGTGCTCTGTCACATTTTAGACTCAAACCTGATTCATGGATAATTCAGATGGGAACATTCTCTAAAGCCTTAGGCTCATACGGAGCTTTTCTTGCTGGGAGTAAAGATGTTATAAAACTTGCTTTAAATACTGCAAGAACCTTTATATTCTCAACAGCATTGCCTGCATACACAATTGCCGCTTCTCTTGCAGCGATTGAATTAATAGAAAAAGACACTTCATTAATCGAGAAATTATGGAAAAACAGGAAAAAAGTTGTTTCATCACTTTCTATTCTTGGCTTTGATTTAATGAATACTGAAACTCCTATAATACCTTTGAAAATGAAAGATATTGATGAAGCAATCCATTTGTCCGTTAAACTTTTTAAAAAAGGCATCTACGCACCAGCCATCAGACCACCAACAGTGAAAGAACCACGATTACGAATTACAGTAACAGCAGCGCATACAGATAAAGATATTGAAACACTGATAGATGCTCTGAAAAAAGCATAAATAGAGTTGGAGATTTTATGGCAAAAGGATTTTTCGTAACAGGAACTGATACAGGGGTCGGGAAAACAATAATTTCTGCGGGTCTGATATGTTTTCTGAACAATCTCGGATACAGAACAGGAGCTATGAAGCCTGTTGAATCTGGATGCAGGATTCAAAGATTCACCGGGCTAAAAACAACTTCAGCAGATATTCTAATCCCGAACGATGGAATGTTTCTTAAAAAAATTGCGAATATGCAAGAGTCTGTTGACATTATTACTCCGATAAGATTTAGGGAACCTCTGGCTCCTTTTACAGCATCCAAAATTGAAGGCAAACCAATTAATATTGGAAAAATCAAAGATGCGTTTTCAAGACTTTCAAAAAAATATGAACTGCTAATCGTTGAAGGAATTGGAGGGTTGCTTGTACCAATTAAGAAAAACTATTACGTTCTTGACCTTGCAAAAGATATTGGATTGCCTTTAATTGTAGTTGCAAGACCTTCACTCGGAACCCTGAATCATACAATGCTTACGGTCAACTATGCAATAAAAGAAGGGCTTCGGGTTGCTGGAATTATCATGAATTACAACAAACCTCCTGAAAACACAATCGCTGAAAAAACAAATTCTGATATTCTAAAAAAAATCAGCCCTGTTCCAATAATAGGCATTTTCCCCTATCTAAAAAATAAGGAAAATAAAGCCATCGAAAAAACAGTTCTAAAAATCTTAAATGCAGATACAATCAAATATCTTCTATAGAATTACAGGATTCATTAATTTCTGTTTTGACAAGATATATAATTATATTAAATCTTTTTAAGAGTGCAAATCTGCCGCAAAAGAAAAAACTTACTTGACAGATTTATTCTTTTAATAAGAAAATATATCAGGGTTCAGAAATAGAATATATTTCTGAAGATGATTGAAGATAGTTGGGTCGCTATCTGGCAAATGTTTGCCGGATGCGGCCCTTTTTATTTAGGAAATCAATATAAATGGCATTAAACCAAAAAGTTCAATTGAAATAATGAAAATGTTGCGAAATTGAAAAAAGACCCGTGATTTTGGCTTATAAATTGAGTTATTGCCAGATGTGCTATTTTCATAGAATAAATTTATGAGCAATTTCTGGATTATTTAGGTTAATCAAAGCAAAAGACATGATGTTTTACAGGCATATTATTCATATTATTTGATTATAGATATATCTTAATTTGACAGGTAACATGCGAAGTAATTTAATTATGGGAGGTATTAAATGACAAATGAAACAGTAACAGCTACACGATCATTTGTTATGGATAACGCATTCTGGACTGCAACCGCTATTTTTATAATTGCATATGCGGTAATTGTATCCGAAAAAGTGCATAAGACAATCGTGGCTATTTTTGCTGCAAGCCTGATGATTGTGCTGAAGATTCTTGAACAGCATGAAGCTTTCCATATTGAAGAGCTTGGAGTTGACTGGAATGTAATTTTTCTTCTTATATCAATGATGGTCATAATAAATTTGATAAAACCAAGCGGCATTTTTGAATATATTGCAATAAAAAGTGCTAAATGGGGCAGGGGCGAACCTTTCAGGATTATGGCTATTTTTGCTATTGTTACAGCTGTCCTCAGCGCGCTCCTGGATAATGTTACAACTGTACTTTTAATAACTCCGGTAACAATTCTGATAGCTGATGCACTTGAAATAGACTCTATCCCATATCTTATTTCATGTGCCCTTGCATCTAATATCGGCGGGACAGCAACATTAATTGGCGACCCTCCCAATATAATGATTGCTTCTAAAGCATACCTTACTTTCATGGATTTCATTTATCATTTAACACCAGTTGTTATTATTATGATTTTTGCTTATATTTTATTTATTAAAATTATCTGGGGGAAAAAACTTATCACTAAAGATTCATTAAAACAGAGAATCATGGAAATGGATGAAAATCAGGCAATTAAAGATCCTGTTATGCTCTGGAAATCTCTTTTTGTTCTTGCGCTGGTTCTAACAGGTTTTGTATTGCATGGTTTTTTGCATTTACAGCCAGCCACAATAGCTCTTTTTGGAGCAGGTCTTTTACTCATACTTTCAAAAACAAATGAGCCACATCATATACTTGCAGAAGTTGAATGGCCAACGATATTCTTTTTTATAGGTCTTTTCATAATTGTAGGTGGAGTAGTAAAAGTTGGACTAATAAAATGGATGTCCATTCAAATTCTTAATTTAACACAGGGCAACATGTTTGCAACTTCAATGGTAATTATGTGGTTTTCAGCATTTGCATCTGCTATTGTTGATAATATTCCATATGTAGCCACAATGAACCCTTTAGTTATTGATATGGCAAAACAGCTCTGGCCTGAACTTTCAGGATTTAAACTCCTTCACCATCCTGACATTATGCCTGTCTGGTGGTCATTGGCATTAGGAGCATGTCTTGGCGGAAATGGTTCAGCCATCGGAGCTTCTGCAAATGTGATAGTCATTGGGTTATCTGAAAAAACTGGCAATAAAATCTCCTTTATTAAATTTATGGCATATGGGATGCCCGTAATGATAATTACAGTTGCTATTTCAACAATATATATCTGGTTGAGATACTATGCACTAAAAATATAGTTTCATTAATTTTAGTAAGGCAAATATATGAATTGGTATCAGCTTGGCATAAAAGAAGTATTTAATAAGCTTAATGCATCGGAAAATGGTTTTTCTGATAAACAAGCTCGCGAACGCTTATTACAATTTGGTCATAACAAACTTGCCGTAGAAGAAGGAATAAGCAAACTGAAAATCTTCTTTCATCAATTTACAAGTCCTTTGATATACATACTTCTTGTTGCCGGGATAGCAACACTTTTATTGAAAGAATATATTGACTCCAGTGTAATTTTCGCGGTAGTAATCCTCAACGCAATCATAGGTTATTTTCAGGAATATAAAGCTGAAGAAAGCGTGCGGGCTCTTAAAAAAATGGTTGTTCCAAAAGCAAAGGTTCTAAGAGAAGGGAAAGAAAAAGAAATCAATAGTGAGGAGCTCGTGCCCGGTGATATTGTTTTGCTTTCTTCAGGTGTTAGAGTTCCTGCTGATTTGCGTTTGTTTAAAACATTAGAATTAAAGATTGATGAAGCAATACTTACGGGAGAGTCTATCCCAGTCGAGAAAATAACTCATGCTCTGGCTGAGCCTAACCTTACACCTGGTGATCAGAAAAATATAGCTTTTATGGGAACTATTGTTGTCAGCGGTAGAGCTAAAGGTATTGTTGTTGAAACAGGCAAAAAAACTTTGCTTGGCAACATAGCGCGTGAGGTAAAAGAAGTGGGTATAGTAAAAGCTCCTTTGCAGGAAAAAATTTACAATTTTGCAAAATCCATTGGATTTATTGTTCTTGGTGCTTCTTTTTTACTCTTTTTTATAGGATTATTTGTTGGTGAAAGCGCAAAAGATATGTTTATGACTGCAGTAGCTGCTGCTGTTGCTACAATACCTGAGGGGCTCCCCATTGTTGTAACTATTGCTATGGCAGTTGGAGTTGCAAAAATGGCAAGACAAAATGCAATTATCAGAAAACTTCATGCAGTTGAAACACTTGGTAGCACAACTGTTATTGGTTCAGATAAAACCGGAACTTTAACAAAAAATGAAATGACAGTGAAACTAATTTTTGATGGAAAACATATTTATGAAGTTGAAGGCAGTGGTTATGAACCAAAAGGCAATATTTTTTATGAAGGCATTCCAATAGATGTTAAAGAATCTAAAAATTTAATCTCGGTTTTAAGAATAGGATTGCTTTGCAATGAATCTAATTTATATGAGGAAGACAGTCAATTTAAAATTGATGGAGACCCTACAGAAGGAGCTCTTATTGTCTCAGCAATAAAAGCAGGACTGAATCTTGAAGAAGAAAAAGAAAAATATGAACAAATAGCTATTATTCCTTTTGAATCCGAACGTGGTTATATGGCAACTTTGCACAAACACAGAGGGAAGAAAATTATTTTTGTAAAAGGCTCACCAGAAAAAATTCTAAACATGTGCAAAAGTTACCCGGACGGAGATGAAATAAACAAGAAAGAAATTCTAAAAATAGCATCTGAATTTGCAAAAGAAGGATTACGCGTTCTTGCATTTGCTTATAGGAATGCGCCGCACGAACTTGAAGAACTGACCTGCAAAGAAACAGAATGTCATGATATTAATTCAGGACTTATATTTGCAGGACTTCAAGGAATGATAGACCCTCCAAGACCCGAAGCAATAGAAGCAATTGAAGAATGTAAAAAAGCTGGAATACGCGTGGTAATGATAACAGGGGATCACTCAATAACAGCCATGGCTATTGCAAAAAAAATTGGTATTGCCAGCAAAGATGAAGAAGTCTTATCTGGCAAAGAAATTGAAGAAATGGATGATTCTCAGCTTTTCGAAAAAGTTAAAACTGTTTCTGTTTATGCAAGAGTTTCTCCGCAGCATAAATTAAGAATAACCCGTAAATTAAAAGAACATGGGGAAATAGTCGCAGTTACAGGAGACGGCGTTAATGATGCACCAGCCCTAAAAGCAGCTCATATCGGAATTGCCATGGGTAAGACAGGAACTGATGTTGCAAAAGAAGCATCAGACATGGTTCTTGCTGACGATAACTTTGCAAGCATTTTTCACGCAGTTAGAGAAGGAAGAATTGTATTTGATAACATCCGTAAGGTAACTTTTTTTCTGATACCAACTGGCGTTGCTGCAATACTTTCAATACTGGGAACAATTACTTTTGGGTTACCAATACCTTATGTGCCGGCTCAGCTTCTCTGGATTAACCTTGTAACAAATGGCTTACAGGATGTCGCTCTTGCATTTGAACCTGGCGAAAAAAATGTTCTCAGAAAACCAACCAGAGATCCGAAAGAAGGCATAATGAACAGGCTTCTTATAGAAAGAACCGTAATTGTTGGACTTCTTATCTCCGCAGGTGTAGTATATAATTTTGTAAATGCTATTAATGCCGGAGATTCTCTGCAAAAAGCGAGAACTGTAGCAGTAACAACAATGGTTTTCTTTCAATTTTTCCAGGCATGGAATAGTCGTTCTGAATTACAGTCCATTTTTAAAATACACCCTATGAGCAACCCGTTTCTTTTTTACAGCATGATTGCTGCTTTTCTTGCTCAACTATCAGTGATTTATGTGCCTGCATTCCAGTGGGTTTTCAGAACAGAGCCGATTACAATAAACGAGTGGACACAGATTTTAATTGTTTCAAGCACAGTAATCTTTGCAGTTGAAATTGACAAATTGCTAAGAAGAAAACGGTCTGTGAAAAAAGCTGAAGAATTATGGAATATGAATTTTTAAAATCACTGGAAGTTATCTTTATCGCCTCTGCAGCAGTAATACTGCTTTTATATAAATTGAAAATACCTTCTTTAATCGGATTTATTATTGCAGGGGTTATAATTGGTCCTTATGGTGTTGGACTGATTAGAGATGTGCATTTCATACAGATTCTTGCCGAAATCGGCGTCATTCTTCTTCTTTTCACAATCGGCATAGAGTTTTCAATGGCAAAGCTTTTCAAAATAAAGAAGGCTGTTATTGGTGGAGGAGGAATTCAAGTATTATCAACTATATTATTATCGGCAATTATTACATATTTTGCTATTGGAAACCTTAATAAGTCAATATTTTTTGGTTTTTTATACGCTTTGAGTAGTACAGCAATAGTACTTAAACTGCTTACCGAAAGAGGTGAAATTGATTCTCCTCATGGACATACAATGGTAGGAATATTGATATTTCAGGATTTATGTATAGTCCCACTTATGCTGCTTATACCTGTTCTTTCAGGAAATGGCATTAACTTAATTGATGTCGCTGTCAAAATGGGAAAAGCAATAGCAATCATAGCTGTTGTTCTACTGAGTGCAAGATGGATAGTTCCTTCATTACTCCATGAAGTTGTAAGAACAAAAAGCAGGGAGCTTTTTTTAACAACTATTATCCTTTTATGCCTTGGGATAGCTCTATTAACATCTCGTTTTGGACTTTCTCTGGCTCTTGGAGCTTTTCTTGCTGGTCTTATTATTTCTGAGTCTGAATATGCTCATCAGGCAATATCTGACATTCTGCCTTTTAAGGACAGTTTTATGGGTCTTTTCTTTGTATCTATTGGAATGCTGATGAATACCAGTTTCGTTTTTGAAAATATTATGAGAATAAGTGAGGTAGTAATCTTAATTTTAATTTTGAAAATCATTACTGGAGCGATATCTGGATTATTTATAGGAAATTCTTTACGAATTTCTATTTATTCTGGTCTTGGACTTGCTCAAATAGGAGAATTTTCATTTGTACTTGCAGTGGCTGGAAAAGGTTCGGGATTAATTTCAGAAGAATTTTATCAGATATTTTTATCCGCTTCTGTGGTTACAATGATATTAACACCTGTTATGATTAAAATTTCACCAGTAGTATCTGAATGGATTACAACAAGACCCGTAATGAAAAAAATCAGCAAAAGAAGAAAATCAGAAAGTGATGTTATAACGCGTAAAAAACATGATCATGTAATTATCATTGGTTTTGGTTTAAATGGCAGAAATCTGGCAACTGTTCTAAAAGAGGCTGAAATTCCATATGTTGTTCTTGAAATGAACAGCGATACTGTAAGAGAGATGAAAAAGAAAGGAGAACAAATCTTTTACGGTGATGGAACAAGTCAGGAAATTCTTCTTAAATTAGGAATTGAAAGGGCAAGACTTTTGGTAATAGCTATTTCAGACCCTGTATCAACAAGACGGATTGTTTCAATAGCAAGACAATTAAACAAACAATTATATATTATCGTAAGAACCCGCTATCTTGTAGAAGTTGAAGATTTAAAATCTCTTGGAGCAGATGAAGTAATACCAGAAGAATTTGAAACATCCATTGAAATATTCTCTCGTGTATTGCATCAATATAACTTCCCGCGTAATGTTATTTTTGAAATGATAGAAAAAATAAGAAGCAATAATTATACAGCATTAAGAAATGTAGATGTTCCTAAAAGACATCTCTTTGATAAATATGAATGGCTACCTGAAATAGAAATTGATGGTTACAGAATACCTGATAACTCAATACTAAATGATAAATCAATCAAAGAACTGCAAATCAGGAAAAAAACAGGAGTTACAATTATAGCTGTAAAAAGAGGGAAAGATGTTCATGTCAACCCATCACCTGATTTTGTCCTTAAAAAGGGAGATTTCATACTTTTCACTGGAGACAGAAAAAATATGAACAACGCCCTTAATTATTTCAGAGGAGAAATAGACTAAAAAATAGTATAAAAGTTAGAAATTTACTGAATACGTTCATAAATATATCTGGCAGAAGGTAAGTTTAAATTGATAATTTTTTTGTGTTAAAATTTTTTGTGCTATAATTGTCATATAAAAATTAAAACAATGTAATAAAGATAAGATATATATAAATGTAAAAAATAAATATCAAAGAGGGATTGAAAAATGTTTATAAAAATTTTTTTGTTCATTATTATTTACGTCTCGCTTATATTTATTAATCCGGAAATCACTTTCGCACAGCCAAAAATTACAGCAGAATTAAAAGCAACCCCTGAGACCTATTCTGGCCAGTGCCCCACAACAATTAAGTTTCTTGGAAAAATTACTGTAACAAATATTTCAAAGCCACCATTAAA
>JACAFE010000071.1 GCA_013388435.1 Nitrospirota bacterium
AAATGCGATTGTCCTCAGTTAAGAGCTGACCTTTGGGGTTTTGTATCAGGATTTATCTTTATAAATCTAAATTGATTTAGGAGTAATTATGACAGGTAATATTGATTTAATAGCTTATTGCGGTTTGTATTGTGGTGAATGTTTAAGTTATAAGGGAAAAATTGCTGATCTGGCAAGAGATTTACGAAAAGAATTACGTGATTATAGGTTTGATAAAACTGCTCAATTATTATCATCTTTTTCTTTTTTTAAGCAATTTGAAAAATATAATGAATGCTATGAAGTACTTGGCAGTATGGTAAAACTTAGATGCAAAAATGGCTGTAGAAACGGCGGAGGAAATCCCGGTTGTAAGATTAGATTCTGTTGTCAAAAAAAGAAAATAAAAGGATGTTGGGAGTGTTCAGAATTTGAAAACTGTAAGAAACTGGATTTTCTGAAAATAAATCATGGTTACGCTCATATAAAAAATCTAAAGATAATCTCTAAAAAAAGTATTGATGATTTTATTAAAGGAAAAAAATACTGGTATCTGGAAGAAAAGAACTTTAAGAAAAAGGTTTTCGGTAAGAGCTGATTTTTAGTTTTTGTATAATTATATTTCTAAAGCGTTGAGAATTTCTATGTTGACTATCTTATTTTCAGACGTTGTATCTAAATTAATACCTTCTGTAATCTTCAAATACTCCGTCAGGTTTCTGGTTCCCTAATTTGATATATTATAGCGTCCACGTCATTATCATAATGCACTCTCATTTCTTCCTTCCATAAAATTTTGCTCGTCTTCTATCTTGACCCAAAAAATGTATTTGAAATAATGCAGATGCTGCGAAAAAATGCATTTTTCTATAACAGACCCATTGATCCCTTTTTCTAATTGGTTATATAGCCATGAGCCATTAGCTATCTGCCTTAATTTTGTATTATTTTTATTATTTGCTATCAGCTATTCGCTCTTTGTCAAATTCCCCCTTTGTTAAGGGGGTCAGGGGGTTGTATGCTGGCAATAACTCAATTTATGAACCAAAATAAACTATCATAGGCTGAAGGCTTTAGGCTGAAGGCTTCAGCCTTTTTTTATTCGCTATTCGCTATATGTTATTTGATAAAGGCAATAACGCAATGAACGCTACAACGCAATAAACGCAATAAACGCTATGAACGCAATAACGCAATGAACGCTATGAACGCAATAAACGCTATAACGCAATTTGCCTTCAGCCTTTTTTATGAGTTATGAGCAATGTCTGAATTAGTTGGGTAAACTATTGGGGATATCTTCTGAGATTATTCCTCCATGAAAATCCGGCTTCTAAAAACAGAAAATAGTGACTAAAATTAGACCTAACTTATTGATATTATTAATTTCCTGTAACTAAAGTGCGGAAGTTGGGCTAATGTTTTTTAAGTGCTGGTATTATGGCTTCAGTCATGTTTGAAGTGTTTAATAAACCACCAAGAAATTTATTAATTTTATTTACAGTATCATTTGGTTTAATCAAGGTTTCATTATAATTTATATACAGAGTTGGAATTTCTCTCAATGCAAGCATAACTTTTGTAAGATGCACTTGCTGTGAAAGTATTTTGCTAACACTTGAATCACTAAGCTTGCTCATATGTTTAAGCATACTTTTCTGAGAAGCAACAATTTCGTTAATATCACGCTCAATAAATATTACTCTGTAGTCAATATATTCTAGATTGGGTAAATATTGTATGACAGGAACAACAATCTTTATAGCTTTGCCTTTAGCATCTTTTAACCAGCTGCTGTCTCTTTTTAAACTTTTAGCACCTTCATATTCAAAATAGCCTTTAGGATTATTTTCATCTGCTTTTCTAATTTCATCAGTAAATATCTCAATTCCACCTTTTTCAAGTATCTGCATCAGCATGGATGTCCCTGAACGTGGTAATCCAGTAACAATAATTATTGTTTTATTAATATCGAATGGTTTATTGATAAGCTTGTTTTGCATTTCCATTATAGAAGTAAGATCAGATGTTAAGGAAGTTTCAGCATGTTCCAATTTGTTGATAGAAGAAATATCTTCCATTGTTTTTTGGATATTCTTTAATTTCTCTTCTGATTCTTTAGCAAGTCTTTCATGTTTTTCAGCTAAAAGGTTATTTTTTAGTCTATTTTTATAAATGTATGCGAGCCTTTTATGAGCCTGAACGAAGTTGGGGTTTTGGATTATTGAGATTTTTAAAGCCTGAATAGCTTCGATAATTTTTCCTAACCTGTGAAAAGCTATTCCAAGATAATAATGTGCTCTTGGGTTGTGAAATATCAATCCAACAGATGCAAGTCCTTCTTCAATTGCATCTAAATTTCTCTTTTGTTTTAGAAAGACTCTGCATAGACCAAGATGTGCTTCAGAGTTGTCTGAATCAATTTCTAATGTTCTTTTGAAGCTTGTTTCAGCTTCTACTAACTTTCCCATTTTAAGATAAACATCTCCCAGTTTGCAGTATAATTCAGGTCGTAACTTATCCTTCTTTTCAGCCTTTCTAAAATGCTCCAATGCCTCTTCATATTTACCTTCTTCAAAAAGAAGATTCCCCATTAAAAATTCCATAGCAGAAATATTTATACCTGCTTCTTTTCTAAGTCTTCTGAACTCATTTTGTTCTTGTTTTGTCCATTCATCGGCAGATTTGTTCTTAAGCCTTTCTCTGAACTCTTTTATTTTTATCTGAGCATTTTTTGCGTTCTTCTTTTTTCTTTCTAAGATTTCTTCCAATAAAGTTCTTGCTTTTTCAAAATCTTTAATTCGGTGGTAACCAGTCACAAGTTGTATTCCTATTCTGTATTCATCAGGGTTTGACTTATAAAGGTCTTCAAGGATTGGAATACTTTTTACATATAGCCCTGCGTCCATATAAGACCTTGCAAGGTTAAACTGCAGTTCTCTTATGCAATCTTCTACTGCTTTCTTTTTATTATCGTCAGGTTCTTCAATGTAACCAAGGGCTACGAGTTGTTCTACAACTGCTTTTGCTTCTACAGGGTCTATCTTTAAATCCGGTGGATGACAGCCATCATGTCCTTTTATATCATCCCAGCCTGGAATTGTTTTTATAGTGGGTTTTTCTTTGAATATATTTGCCAGAGGTTTGCCGTCCATATCTTCTCCAATTGGCATACCCATAATTGTAAGTATGGTTGGCGTAATATCAAGGAGACTTGCTCCATAGACAAGCTCATCTTTTTTTATTCCCGGACCTTTTGCAACGAAGATTCCATAATGTCTGTGCTGGACAGCAGGCCCTGCAGGCTCTAAAGGGACGCTGCGAGGCCTTAAGTTGTCTGAGTGAAATCCATGGTCAGAGACAAGAATTACAATTGTATCTTCTCCTGCTTCTTTCAATAAAGTCCCGAGTAGGTAATCATGATAAATGTATCCGCTTTCCACGACATTTTTATAAAGTTCAAAGTCCTTTTCATTTACCCATTGGAGTTTTGGAGGGTGGTAATTTATAAAGCCATGACAGAAATGGTCAATCCCGTCATAATAAACTGCGGTAAAATCCCATGGTTCATGGTGCATAATTGCTGTAGCTATTCTGTTGATTGTTGTGGATTCACTTATTATCTTTGCAATTGTTTCTACTCTATGGTCTTTTTCCTGATCAATCTCAGAAAGGCGTGGGATAAAATTGAGTACTAAATTCACATCTAATTCCTGTGGATGAACTCTTAAAGAAACCAAATTTCTTATAAGTCTTTCTGGATGTATGGAACCAGGACTCACAGGCCAGGGCTTTCCATATGGTGCAACTGGTTTCTGAAAATGATTTGAGACCATTACTCCATCTATTGGTTCAGCTGGATGTGAGGGCCACCAGCCAATTACAATGCTTTTAATACCATTTAAGGTAAATATATTCCATAATGCTCTTGTTTTACGTGATATATTAGTTATTGGTCTTATGCCATCTCCTGAAGGCTCTGGCTCAATAAATCCTGATATCCCATGTTTATAAGGACGTTTACCTGTTATTATTGAGGTCCAGAGCATTGGTGAAAGAGAAGGGTAAAGCGTTGATAGATTGCCCATTACCCCTTCTTGAATCATTCTTGAAAGATTGGGCATCAAACCAGCATCAATGAGAGGATTGATTATCTTCCAGTCAGCGCCATCCCATCCAACTAAAAGAACTTTTTTCGCTTGTGTCAACTTAGTAGATTGTAAATAAAATTAAGAATATATAAATTATGATTTATTTTTCTTCTTTTTCAGAGTCCTTACACCTAAGCCAGATAAAAGCCCTGCTGCTACTGCAATGCCTGCCGGAGTCAATGCAGGTATTGCAACCTCTTGTCCTGTATCACCTGTTCTTATTGCTTGATTACAATTTGTCTCATATGCCCAGTCTATAATTGTTCCACTAACTGCTTGAGGATTGCCTCTGAATTGTATCCATCCGTAATGGTAGTCATTTCCTGAACAGCT
>JACAFE010000072.1 GCA_013388435.1 Nitrospirota bacterium
AAAGGCACGATAAAAGCAGGATTTAAAATATTATGGGTTATATTTCGTGAGGCTATGACCGGGAAAAGGTTTTATAAAATAAATCAACCTGCTAATCAATAATGATAAAATAGGAGAAACCCATATTACTGCGGAAATTAAATCATTTTCAGTCCAATTTCTGTTCAGGAAATATTCAATTTGTACATAATAAGAAAGAAAAATAACCCAGCCGAATACGATTCCTTCAGGTTTTGTATATAAAGGCAAAAAAACCACTAAATAGAGAATATACCATGGATGAAGTGTTGGATTAAGCAGTAAGAAAATAAAAGCAATTAAATATGTTGTTTTAATAAAATAGAATTTAGAAATATTTCTTTTTAAGTGTAATGTTAATGCAATATTCAAGATAAAAAATAATGAGAACAAAATTAAACGTGAGATATCGCCTGATGAAAATGATTTTTTAAGAAAACGAAAAGCATAATTTGAAAATTCCCAGTTTTTTACATATATAGCAAGCGTCTTAAACATATTAAAGAGTTCGGGGTAAAATAAATAAGAAAGGAATATAATGATAAAGACAAAACCTGAAATGAAAAACAATCTTCCTTTTTTGTTCAGTAAAATAATAAATAAAGGGAGGAAAATAACAGGTATGAGTTTAACTAAAAAACTACATCCAAAAGTAATTCCAGCAGCGAATATTTTTGAATTATCAATTTCTTTAATATTTGATTTTGAACATAGAATTAAAATTGTAACCAAGAGAAAAAATAGTGCTGCAGCATCAATATGCCCTGAACCTGCTATTTCTAAGACTGGTAAAGGATTCCATGCATATATAACAGATTTCCACATTGGAATATCAAATATTTTTAATATTTTTATAATAATAAAACAGGTTAAAATATCAAATATCACAAGTAATAATTTTATACCAATTATTGTTTTACTAAATAAAACTCCTATAACAAATAATATTTGGGCTGCTGGTGGATAAATTGT
Source organism: Nitrospirota bacterium (assembly GCA_013388435.1). Classification (GTDB taxonomy): domain Bacteria; phylum Nitrospirota; class Thermodesulfovibrionia; order Thermodesulfovibrionales; family SM23-35; genus DYFC01. Next base: position 991 of record JACAFE010000072.1, read on the forward strand.
TATAAGTTGAGGATGGTTTATTTTAATTTTAATGTTTACCAAATTTTTGTTAATTATTGTTACTGAATCAGGAGGGATAGAATATGGATTATTACCATTGAGCAATTGCATTCCGTCCCATAAATATCTAAAAATATCATCAGACAATTCAGGCTGTCTAAAAACAAATAACAACCTGATTAACAAAGCAATTAATATTATAAAAGTGGAAGACCATTTTATTTGACGGTTTTCTCCATAGAAAGTAATGAAAGCTAAAAGAATAACAATGATGGCAGTTAGACCTATTAATAAAGGAATTGATAATCTTAAATCATTCTGTATAGAAAGTATTGAAAAGGAGGCAACTATGATAAGCGATGTAATATTTAAAAACTTAAATGTTTTCAGAGAATCTTTTATATTCATATTTATTTTTTTATTTTTAACTATTGATACATCATTTGCAAGTGACATTGGTTTAATAAATGCTAAAAAATTGAGCAATGAATTAAACAATTGGGTAATATTAGACGCCAGACCACAGAAAGAGTGGTTAAAGGAGCATATTCCTGGTTCAATTTCATTTTCATGGGAAGATTATACAAGAACAGATGAAAAAGGCATCAAATTCAGAATATTAAAACCTGAAGAACTTGCAGAACATCTTGGCAGAATGGGAATAAATGAAAATTCTTCAATAGTAATTTATGGAGATGCTGACACAAGCTGGGGAGGCGAAGGATGGAATTTCTGGTTATTTAACTGGCTTGGACATAAAGGCTCAATAAGATTGCTTTATGGAGGTATTCAGGAATGGAAAAACAATAAACTTCCTTTAAAATCCGGGAAAGAGAAAATATCTTTAAAGACCGTTAAATATTCATACAATATTAACAAAACAATAAATATTTCAACTGAAGAACTTAAAAAAAATATAAATTCATATATAATTATTGACACTCGCTCAATTCTTGAATGGTTTAAAGGACACATATCCGGAGCTAAAAGAATTTCATGGGAAGAATTTTTTAAGGGTAAAGAAAGGAAATTCCTGAATTCTGCGGAATTAAAGAATCTTTTTAAAAAGAACAACATTGATCTGAATAAACCTGTTGTATATTATTGCACAGGAGGAATAAGATCGGGTTATGCATGGATGGTTCACACACTTTCTGGATTACCACCTGCAATAAATTATGAAGGCGGTATGGAAGCATGGGAAAAGGAAAATAATTAACACAAAAAATGCAGATAACAAAAAATATCATTTTCGTTATCTGCATTTTTATTCTATGTTTCAGTTTTATTATTAAGATTAATAAATAAATTAACCCTAATATCTAAACATTTATTTAATTTTTATTTATTTTAAAATATACTAAGGCGCAATAATTGGTCTTCCTGAAGGAGATTGACACCATCCAGGTGCGCCGTCATTACAAGATGGATCTTGTGTATATGTAGTGCTCCATCCTTCCCATCCATCGGAATAATTTCTAATATTATCATATCCCATCATATAAGCATACAGAAAAGCTAAAGCTGAACGATATCCTCCGCCACATTGAAAAATAACTTCTTTATCAAAAAGATTTGGAGCACTCTTAGATGTGATACCAATACTCTTCCAGTAATCTCTAATTTCTGTATAACTGCGTAAGGTACCATCACTATCATTATAAACAGGAGAACTATCATCAGCATCAGAAGCCCAAATACTGTTAGGTATTCTTCCTTTAGCTATTAAGTAACTATAACCACTTGTTAATCCATCATATTCGTCTTTTGATCTTACATCTGCAATTATCGTTGTTGTTGTATTTGCATAATTTGCAAAAACATAATCAGTAGTTGCAAGATATTCAGGACGTGTGGTTCCCTCAAAAGTTGTTGGTACAGGATAATTAATTGTGGTCTCTGTTTCATATCCATTTGCAACCCATTGTTGATAACCGCCATTTAAAAATCTTACATCATTAACTCCTGCATATTTTAA
>JACAFE010000016.1 GCA_013388435.1 Nitrospirota bacterium
AAGTTGAAGTCAGGCCTAATGACATTGATACAAAAAAGTCTCCAAAATCAGGTTTCCAGTGCTTTTGAATTACTTTTGCACTTTCACACATCTTGATATATTGAGATGATTTATCCATAAAACCTCCTAACCAGATGATCTACTTATATATCTGCTTTTTAGCTTCTACCTTCAAGTTGCTCTTAACAGATTTTACGCCTTTAATTTCCCGAACTTTCATACAATCTGCTCCTTTAACCATAGAGTTAAAAATGCAGATTGCGAAGAGCGATAAAGTATATTAAATATATTTATTTTTGTTATCTATACTTTTTGGGTTAAGTTATATTTTAATTAAAATAATGCCATAACATTCTGTCTACGTCAAATTTTTGTATAAGTTGCTATTAGTTATAATCTGTGAACTTGGTTAAATAAATGTATTTTTATTGACTGCGATTTTTAGGTTAACTCTCCGTTATAGCTTAACTTAACAATGACAAAGTTTTTTATAGTAAAACTACATTAATAAATGTTATATTGAACTATAAAGTTCTGTACCTAATCTTGATATTTAGAACATAAATTTATTTAAGGGGGTGATTCAGGATAAAATTTTTCAAAATTGGAGCGTATCAGTAATTTTTATCAATTAAAGGAGGGATGATATGAAGAAGGTAGTTTTAATATTAGTAGTAGCTTTAACGATTTTTTCTTTAACAATTCCTGCCAATGCAACTTCTTACTATGGGAACAGTATTTCTGGCAAAATTTATGACATCTATGGAAAATTAACCGTGAGTATTAATTTAAAGGATTATGTTTCTTTAACAGTTACTTTACCAAAAGTTGAAAAATATCAAGAATTCTTTGGATTTCATGACTCAGGATACTTTTATGATTTATTGCTTATGACAGCATTTAGCAGTGATTATGGTTCATATATAGAACCACCCACATGGCAGCAGAATGGCAGCACATTTGTTGTTGATCTTTCCAATTTGGTGAGCGATATAAACTATACCTTAAGCCAATATGTAGATATTAATAGCAGTCCTACAAAATCTCCTTATATTACAGGAAAAGTCAGCTCAAATGCCAGCAGTATCAGTGGAAAATTAGCGCTTGGATGGGCTGTTTCAGCATATGTTGAAGAGCTTGGAGGCACTGTTAATGGCACAATTTTAATTACTATGACCTATAAAGGTTATCCTTCAACTTACTGGCATTGGGCATCAGCAAAGGCAAAATCAACATCCTTAAAAGGCTCTATAAAAAGAGCATTAGAACAGGCTTTATCAACATTACCCAAAAAAGTTGGAAATTCAAAAACTAAAACTAAATAATTAAATTATCTTTATATGTTTCTATAAACGGGTGTACATATACACCCGTTTTTTTACCCATAAATAAGTTTAACCAAAAATACGATTGAAATAATGCAGATGTTGCAAAAGTAAATTATTTTTTGGGTTAATTCAGATTAGGCATTTTATGAAAAGAATAGAAAAATTTATATTTTTACTGATAATATTTTTACTGCCAGCTAATTTATTTGCATGGGGCTCTGCTACTCATGCCTATATATCAAAACAATTGTGCCAAGACAATTCAGATTCATTATCTATCTATGGCTCGGTTGTCCCGGACTTTTTCAATCAGGAACGCAATTCTGCATATTTTAATTTTGTTACGAAGATTACACATTACAATCTTGATAAAATAAAAAAAGAATCAAATAAACGAAACTTAAACAAATTTGCATTAGGATTTATAAGCCATAATGAAAAATGGGGTTCTGATTTAACAGCTCACAAAAAAGCCCGAACAAATTTTAGAAATGGTTATGCATCTGGAAAAGGAGGTATTTTAGCTCCGTTTATAGAAGCAGAGCTTGAAAACTTATTTATAACTCAGGGAATTTCTTTTCCCTTTTTTCTTGCAAATTCTATAGCATCTGAAATAGCACATCCTTTGATTGAAGTTGCAGTTGATTTACAAATTAAATTTCATGAAGACGAATTTATAGGCAGTGACATTAAATCTTCGGCAATTTACAGAACAGCTTATGTGCCCGATATTCTTATTTCAGCATATGCAAATGACTTATCAAAGAAATACAAAATATCCAGAACTGAAGCTTCTGATATTATAAGAAATGCTGAGAACAGTTTTTGTGAATCAATGATTCAATATGGTGAAATTTTAAATCAGGAATATGACTCAGCTATTCAACAACTTGCAGAACAAGGCACTGAAATGATTAATTATTATTTAAATTCAAGTTATGCAAAAGGAAGTTTTGTAACTCCTGAAATTATGAAAAGATTTATTGAACTTGCCATTGAGAAAACAAAGGATGACTACTTTAAAGAAATTTCAGAAACCATTAAATACCTGAAAAAACGCAGTGAAGTAAAAAAACTCTGTAAAAAAATATCAAAAACAAAATAAGTTCTTATCCAGGAGGCCAGTGCATCAAACGGCCGCCCAATACATGCAGATGAATATGAAACACTGTTTGCCCTGATTCTCTATTGCAATTCATAACAAGTCTGAAACCTTTTTCTGCTATGCCTTTTTGTTTTGCAATCATGTTTGCAATATTAAACAATTTGCCTATAAGGTTATAGTCTTCTTCTTTAATATCAAGACTTGTTGAAATGTGTTTCTTTGGTACAACAAGAACATGTACAGGTGCTTGAGGATTTATATCCTCAAATGCAATTGCGGCATCGTCTTCATATAATATTTTTGCAGGTTTTTTCTTTTCAACTATATCACAGAACAAACATCCCATTAGTCTGCCACCTCTGAAAATTTCTAAAAATTATACTCTATTTGTTTAGAAAAATACAGTTCAAAAGATTGCGCGGTTTTAAAATATTTGATTTTGTTTTCAAAATTGGTATAATTAAAATAAATAAACAATTTTATTTAAAAAAGAAAGGAGAGTAACAATGGAAAAGGAAACGGCTGCTTTTATAACGTCAAGGGACACTCTTGATGGAGCATATCCTGGGTTAATTTTGGGTATAAATGCAAGACGTCTCGGAATGCAGTGTAAAGTCTTTTATACATTTATGGGCATAAATGTAATAAGAAAAGGATGGACTGAAAAAGCAAAATTTTATCCTCCTGGTTTAATGGCTGCAATACCAGGAATGTCTGCAATCGCAACATGGATGATGAAAGGTAAGATTGAAAAAGCCCAGATACCAGCGTTGCCTGATTTAATTGAAATGGCACAGCTTGAGGGAGTTGAATTTGTTGCATGTAAAATGACAGTTGATATGATGGGACTGAAACAAGATGATTTTATAGAGGGAGTTGTTATTGAGCCTGCTATGGATTTCTTAAAATACGCAAAAGACTGCAAAATATGTCTGTTTACTTAGGATATTAATAGGAAAACATGGGTATATGAAATATATATCCATGTTTTTATTTTGCAATTAAGGTTAATTAAACAATGAACTCAAAAAACGGAGGGATATTATGAAACATGTAAGCGGAAGAAACAGACATATTTCAATAAATATTTTATTGATTTTATTACTACTGATTTTTACTGGAACAGCCAATGCTACTAATGGATATTTTTCTAATGGTTATAGCACAGAAAACAAAGGAATGTCTGGAGCGGGCGTGGCATTGCCACAGGGTGCTCTTGATGCATCACTTAATCCAGCTACAATGGCTTTTGTAGGCAATCGTATTGATTTAGGTTTAAGTGTTTTCAATCCAAACAGGCAATATAAAATTACAGGAAATCCTTCAGGTTTTCCAGGAACATTTGGTCTTACCCCGGGTACAGTAAAAAGCGATTCAAGATGGTTTATAGTGCCATCTGCCGGTGCTAATTGGCAGTATGATGATAAGAATTCCTTTGGAATTTCAATTTACGGGAATGGTGGAATGAACACAGATTATGATAAAAAGACTTTCTATGGTTCTTCACCCACCGGAGTTGATTTAATGCAACTCTTTATTGCTCCGACTTATGCGAGAAAGATTGCCGCAAAACATGCTCTTGCTATTTCTCCAATTTTTGCATATCAAAGATTCGAGGCAAAAGGTCTTCAGGCTTTCTCGGATTTTTCAAGCAGTCCTGATAATCTAACCAATAATGGACATGATAGTTCTTTTGGATATGGAGCCAAAATAGGTTATATGGGCGAAGTTTTGCCTTATTTGAATATTGGTTTGGTATATCAGACAAAAATATATATGAGTGAATTTGATGAATACAAAGGACTTTTTGCTGAAAAAGGAGACTTCGACATTCCTTCAACATGGACTGCAGGAATTGCTCTAAAACCAATGAAAGACCTTGTTTTCCTCATTGATGTACAGAAAATATATTATAGCGATATAAAATCAATAAACAATCCTTTACTACCAAATATACAAAAAAGCCTTCTTGGAAAGGACAATGGCGCAGGTTTCGGATGGGATGATATTACTGTTCTCAAACTTGGAGTGCAGTGGAAGAGCAGTAAAGACTGGACATGGCGCGCAGGTTATTCAATAGGTGAACAACCAATATCTGACAGTGAAGTTTTGTTCAATATCCTTGCACCGGGTGTTATAAAAGAGCATGCTTCAGTTGGTGTTACAAAAGCAATTGGCAATAATCAGGAAATAAAATTTGCTCTTATGCATGCATTTTCCAACAGTGTAAAAGGGCCAAATAAACTTGAAGCTCCTGGACAGCAGACAATTGAGTTAAAAATGAACCAATGGGAATTTTCTATTGGCTATGCATGGAAGTTTTAAATAATTTTGATGTAATAAAAATGGCGTAATATTGCCTTTAATTGATTCAGAAATAAGTTAAATAGAGGGGTAACTTTATTAATACAAGGAGGTGCCCCTCTATTTAAATATTCAGTGTAGCAAAGGGATTTCGTATAGTTTCAAAGAATGTATTGCATGGATATATTTATAACTCTGTCAGACCACATTATTTCTTAGAATATAAATCACCCTGCACTTATTAAAATCACGCTGCGTCATTGAATATATTAAACAACTCTATCTAATATGTTGTGAACTTATACAATCTGTTGACTCTGATATAAACAGATGATATTCTTTGAATATGCAATTATTCAAAATCTTCGATATATCAGGGGATGCAGGCATTACAGCATTTGGCAGAACAATTGAAGAAGCTTTTGTAAATGCAGCTATTGGAATGTATAGCCTTATTACTGATATTGATAAGGTTAGAGATATAAAATCAGTTGATATTATTGTTGAAAGCCAGTCTCTTGAGGGTTTGGTGGTTTCGTGGTTGAATGAATTGATTTTTCACTTTGATACATATGGGTTTATTGGTAAGAAAATAGTTTTAAATGATTTTAAAAAGAATAAATTGAAGGCTTCTGTTTTTGGAGAAGAATTTGATCCAGAACGCCATAAGGGAAAGCTTCTTATTAAGGCTGCCACATATCATAAGCTTCGCATAGAGAAAAAGAATGGAATATGGGAAATAGATGTTATTTTTGATGTATAAAAGGAGTTAATATGCTACCTGAAAAAATCAGGAGAATTGATGAAAACCGTATAGAAATACCAACAGATTATAAAGCAGGAATGAGGGTAAAGGGAATTATTTATGTTGATAAAATTCTTGAACAGGAACTTGAAATAGAGTCAATAGAGCAGGTTGCAAATGTTGCAACACTGCCGGGTATTGTAAGCGCTTCTTTAGCTATGCCTGATATTCATACTGGATATGGTTTTTCTATCGGTGGTGTTGCTGCTTTTGATTTGAGAGAAGGTGTAGTCTCGCCCGGAGGTGTGGGATATGATATAAACTGCGGGGTTCGTCTTTTGAGAAGCAATTTGAAAAGACACAAGATAGCTGAAAAGATTAAAGAACTTGTTAATATTCTCTATATTGAAATACCATCAGGTGTTGGTTCAAAAGGCAGGGTTAGACTTGGTCCTGAAGATGAAAAGAAAATATTAACAAAAGGTGCAAAATGGGCTGTAGAGCAGGGTTTTGGTGACCCGAGTGATCTTGAAAAAATTGAGTCAGGCGGTTGCATCGAAGGAGCAGATCCTTCGATTATTAGTAATAAAGCCTATGAACGCGGGAGAGCCCAGCAAGGCACTCTTGGTTCAGGAAACCATTTTCTTGAAGTCCAGTATGTTGAAGAAATTTATGACGAAAAAGCTGCAAATATAATCGGACTTTCCAATGACCTGATAACAGTAATGATTCATACAGGTTCACGAGGGTTCGGGCATCAGGTTTGCACTGATTTTCTTGAAGTAATGGAAAAAGCCGCCAATAAGTATAATATATTTCTTCCTGACAAAGAACTCGCCTGCGCACCTTTTAACAGTAGCGAAGCGCAGGATTATCTTTCAGCAATGAAAGCCGCAGCAAATTATGCATGGGCAAACCGGCAATGTATAATGCACTGGACAAGGGAAGCATTTATGAAGTTATTAAATATGTCGCCACGGGAACTCGGAATGAGCCTTATTTATGATGTAGCTCACAATATCGCAAAAATTGAAGAACATGAAGTTGAAGGTAGAAAAGTCAAACTTATAGTACACAGAAAAGGAGCAACAAGAGCTTTTCCACCCGGACATCCTGAATTGCCAGAGATTTACAAAAGCATCGGTCAACCTGTTTTAATCCCTGGAGATATGGGTAGAGCTTCATATGTACTTCTTGGAACTCAAAAAGCAATGAATAATACTTTTGGTTCAACCTGTCATGGAGCAGGAAGACTTCTGTCAAGACATCAGGCAATAAAAAAAGCAAAGGGAAGAAAAATCTGGCGTGAAATGGAGGAGCAGGGAATAATTGTCAGGTCTGCAGGCAGGGAAACACTTGCTGAAGAAATGTCAGAAGCATACAAAGATATTTCAAGTGTTGTAGAGGTAGTTCACAATGCAGGAATTTCTACTAAAGTAGCAAAACTCAAACCATTAGGAGTTATAAAAGGTTAATCCAAATACATTTTTTGGGTTAATGGTGTTAATGTGTAAAAAAATATTGTAGAATCGAAACACCAAAAATTATAAGACAGCCGGGTGCCATCATTTTATATATACCGCCTATATCAGCTTTAAAATATTCTCTCGTAAGAACAAGACATATATGTACAGGGGATAACAAAACTCCCAGAAAACCGGCTGAGAACGCAAATGATATATCACTTACTGAATGACCTGCTATACTCAGAATTATTGGGAATGTACTCCCAACAAATCCTAAAGTAAGACCTGTTAAAAGACCAGTGACAAACGGAAGAATAAAAAGAAGAGGTAGAACTGGAATTCCTTCTTGAAGAAAGAAATTGCTTAAATTCTTGACTGCGCCCGAGCTTTCTATAACGTCTTTAAAAAACATGACCCCAAGTATAAGCAGGATCATATCAAGCGAAAAACCATGTCTGATAACTTTTAAAATATTCCGCAAGCTATATCTGTAGAAAATTAATAAGAATATTACAGCGGCAAGAAGAGTATAGTGCAGTTCAACATGAAAAATTACCACAAGCAATAGCACGGCAGTCAAAGGGATAAAACTCCATAAACCTTTTAATGAAAATTTTTTCTCTGAAATAGTAAAACCTTTTAAGTCGTGCATTGCAAATAGAAAACCTGTTATAACAACCAGAACAGCATAAATAAGGTTTGCGGTTATCAGATTATGCAGTTCTATTTTTGTGATAGCAGAGGCAAGCAACAAACCGGGATATAATGGAAGGATATACTCCCATGGATGTCTAAACCAATAATTTATAAAACCTTTTTCTTCAGGACTGATACCGGTGTTGCGTGTAGCTTCTTCTACCATGGGAGCTGAAAAGTATGCACCGCCTACTGATGGTACAAGTCCTATAAGTAATGGCATTGATACAGTTACAATTTTTTTACTCCTGAAAATATTTTTTATTGTATCCATCATATCAGAAAGAACATTGTGTTCTCTTAAAATTAATTCAAACATCCTGATAAAAGATAGAGCAAATGTTAATTTTATTATTACGGGGTCAGAAATAAAATTCTGAACAGTTATTTTTAATGAAAACCATGACATTTTATAAAGTAAAATAAGAGAAATTGCAGATATAAGCATGACAATTCCAACATGTATTTTCTTTCTTAGAAGAATTAATATAATTATAAAAGCAATTAAGATTTTTATTAAGTCAGCCATCAAACATTTTAGCATATCTAATAAGAATGCTTTTTGATAAACTCCATTTTTATTTAGATTCTAATTTTGTCTGGTTTAAGCTATACAGTAGTGTTGTAAAAAATAGACATATTAATAAAACAAATAGCATTGTTTTTTTGAGTCATTATTTTTAAAATTAATGTGTCTTTAAAAATAATATTTGAATTTCAATAAGTTAGCTTCCAAAAATTTACAACAATTTTTTCATATAAACTGGCCTTTTTTTTGCATATGTTGTATTTGGCTTGACAAAAGTGTTTTGCAATGGTATAAATTTCTTGACAAATCAGCTCAAGTAATGCTATAAATTTTGCATGTTTATTTATCTATATGAGGGCTATAAGTATGCTCAAAAAGAGCTATAGGTGTTGACAGGCTTTCATTGAAGGCCAGATTTCTATTTATATAAGGAGGTGATAAAAAGAGAAGAAATATTTAAGGTATAGAATCAAGAGAATCCGCCATTGGCGGAAAGAATTGAAACGTTTTTCAATTCAGATTTTTCAAAAGGAGGGTTAGCAAGTGAGAAAATATTTAGCTGTTTTATTGGGCGCACTTCTTATATTAAGTTTTGCAGTAACCGCCTTTGCTGAAGATAAAACTGATATTACAATAGGCGGTAAAATTCTGATCAGAGGCTGGTATTGGAATAATGTATCAGGAATTTCTGGCACCAATGTACTTCCAGTTGATGGTGAATCAGCATCAACATACTCAACAAATGTAAATCTTACAGTTGATGCAAAGGTAGCTGATAACGTTCGTGGGTTTGTTGAGCTTGAAACAGCAAGCGGTGGAAGCGCAAACAGCGGTCTTTTCTATTGGGGTGACAAAGGCTATGGTTATGATTCAAAACCCAATGCAAGCATTTTAATCAGACAGGCATGGATTCAATACACAGGCGCTGGACTTGGAATGCCTGCAGGCATTAAGATAGGTCATATGCCGATTTCAGTTGGTGAGAAACAATTCCTTAACAATGAAAGATTTGGCGATGATGCTATCTTAGTATGGATTGACCCAACAAAAGAATTCCATCTTGCAGCAGGAACTGTAAAATTAAGTGAAGGTTCAGTATTATCACATACTGATGATCTTGATGGTTATGTCTTAATTGCTACTTACGCTCTTGATAAAGACAATACAATCGGTGCAAACTGGGTATGGGCACACAGTGACGGAAATTGCCCATCTTCTGTAACAGATTCAGGAGAGACTGACGATGATGGTAATCCGATACTTGTTCCTTCAGCATCACCAAATATAGATAAACTCAATTTCCATAATGTTGGACTTCATGCAAAAGGTAAAGTTGCTGGAATTACATATGCAGCAGAAGCAGATTTTCAGTTTGGTAAACTCGAAGCCCTTGAAGATCCCGGCGACATAGTATTCCCGACAAGCGATCTTAAAGCAAAAGGCTGGGCAGTAATGGCAAAACTTGGCTATCAGCTTGACCCGGTTAATATTAGAGCAGCTTTTGCAATGGGTAGCGGTGATGATGATGCAACCGATGAAGATTGCAAAGAATTCCAGACCCTTCAGGGACCTGACTATGGTGCAACTGCAAGACTTGTACATTATACACAAATTTATGAGCGCACAGTCCGCACAGCAGCAGCTTTTGCAGCACTTACAACAAAACCAGGTGGCAATACAACAAACACCGGTATTGCAAACACAACTTATTACAATCTTGGATTTGATGTAAATCCAATGAAAGAACTTGCAATTTCAATTGATGGTTTCTTACTCAGAGCAACTGAAACCGGTGCAATTGAAGATATCCTCAGTGAAGCAGCAGGTGAAAGTGTTGACGTTTCTAAGAGCCTTGGCTGGGAAATAGATTCCAAAATTTCCTACAAGCTCGCAAAGAATCTCAATTACTTTATAGAAGCAGCAATTTTCAAACCAGGCAATTTCTATAAAGATGCTTTTGGCGCAGAGAAAAAGACTGTAACACAGGCAGTACATGGTCTTTCACTCACATTCTAATTTAATATCATAAAGTTTTTAAAAGGCGGGTCAATTGACCCGCCTTTTTTATTTTCTTTTATTTCTTGCTCTAAAAACATGATTTAGCTATCATAAAAATATGAAACGATTAATTATTTTCTTTGTCTTTATTCTCATATTTTCTCAGATAACCTATGCCTATGAAAGTTCGGGTAAAGAATATTTAAAAAAAGGGAGAAACTTTCTTGAGCAAAAGAAATATTCTGAAGCAATTGAATTTTTAACAAAAGCGGCAAATGAATTTACTTTACTTGAAGATTACGCTCTTTTATGGCTTTCTGATGCATTGCATGAATCCGGAGAGCATGAAAAATCTCTTGCAACAATAAGATTATTACTCAAAAAATATCCGGATTCTTCTCTTGGGAAAAAAGCACGCATCAGAGAAATAAAAGAAGCAGAAGAAATATCAGATAATGATGTTCAGAAACTTTTTGAATCATACTTGAAAGATTATCAAAATGATTCTGATATTAAATATCTTTATGCCAGATGGTTGAAGAAAAACGATAACCCTGGATCGGCAAAAAAGATTTTCAAAGACTTATACATTTCGGGCAATTCTTATTCAGATATAGCATTTAGTGAACTCCAGCCATGTGATTTAACTTCTGAAGACCTTTTTAAGCGCTCAAAGAATTTAATGAATAATTACGATTATAAAAGCGCTGAAAGGACTCTCAGAATGGCTTTAGCGAAGTCTGAAGGCATATTGAGAAGACAAATATTGACAGAATTAGGCCATTCTCTTTTTAAACAAAAAAGATATTCAGAAGCCGCAGAAATTTATAATCAAACACAGGATAAATACTGGGAATTACGGTCAAGATACCGCGCGAGGGAAAAAGAAACAGTTTTATCTTCTGTTGATGAAATGCTGAATGCGGGTGACAGAAGGATAGTTTCTGTCCTTGTTGCTGTTGCTTCTGATAAAAGAAGAGAGGGCGATTTTGCTGGTGCAATAGAATTATTCAGAAAAATAATAGATAAATATCCGTCGGAACGTGAAGAAGCAATCTGGGGAATAGGGTGGACTTATTTTCTTTCGGGAGAATATAAAAAGTCATCTGAAATATTTAAGGAACTTTTTGATAAGTATAATGATTCAAAATATCTTTACTGGTATGCACGTAGCATTGATATGTCAGGTGAAAATGCATCGGATAAATACAAGAGGCTTGTTGAGAATAAAAAAGATTTTTATAGTCTTATTGCAGGTAGAAGAATGAATTCCTCCATCAATTTAATAAAATCTTCTGAAACAATTAAAATTAAAAAGCCTGTCATAAGTTCTAAGGACTATTTATCAAAAAAACTCGATAGAATTGAATGTCTTCTCGAGCTTGGATTTCAAAAAGAGGCAGCATCGGAAATGCTTTATATTTCAAGAAAAACAAATTCAACGGATGATATTTATTATATCTGCACAAAGCTCAATGAAATCGGATATTATAATCATTCTGTAAGACTTGCTTCAAAAATGCCAGAAATCCAGAAAATGATGGAATTTCTATATCCCCTTGCTCACTGGGAAATAGTAGAAAGATTTTCGGATAAATACAACCTTGATCCCCTGTTGATTCTTGCTGTTGTCAGAGAAGAGAGCAGATTTGATTCTGACGCAAGATCTCCTGCGGGTGCTCTCGGTTTAATGCAGCTTATGCCCTCAACCGCTTTTCGTTTCGATAAAAAATTGAAAATCGGGATAAGGAATTCCCATGATATTCTAAATGTGCGAAACAATCTTAATATCGGGATATATTATCTTAGCAATCTTATTAAAGACTTCGACTCATTTGCACCTGCAATAGCCTCATATAATGCTGGCGAAGAGATAGTAAGAAAATGGCTTAAAGAAGGGAGATATAAATCTGCCGATGAATTTATTGAAGATATTCCATATCAGGAAACGAGAAATTATGTAAAGAAAGTTCTTTCATCGTATTTTGAGTATAAACGAATTTTTTCATCTGATGATTTAATGTCCGGCATACCGATAGAAAAGTTATAGACTTTATCAAATAAAATCTGTTATTTTAGGAACAATGGTTTTTATGAGAACCCTCTTTGATGATAATAAAGAAACAGAAAAAACTGAAAGTTTAAAAAAGGAGGTTTTGTCTTTGGATAAATTCAAAAACCTTGAGGAGAAAATTTCTGTAGCGATTGAAAAAGTTAAGACACTTAAAGAAGAAAAGAGTATTACAGATAGAAGGATTAAAGAACTCGAACAACTTCTTGATGAAAAAAATCAGGAAATAGAAAGACTCAAAGCAGAAAAAAATCTTGTAAAAAGCCAGCTCGAGACACTTCTCGGTGAAATAGAATCAATAGAAGCAGATTAAAATGGGTAGTACAGAAGTATATATCTTAGGTCAAAAATATACAATAAAAGGCGATGCACCCGAACAATATATAAAAGACCTTGCTTCATATGTTGATATGAAGCTTAAGGAAGTATATAATGCTGCTCCAAATCTTACTCCGGTCAAAGCATCAATTCTTGCAGCTCTTGATATTGCTGATGAACTTTTCAAAATAAAAAACCAGCAGGAAGAGCTTGCAAAAAATATTGAAGAAAAAGCCACTACATTAGCCTCGTTATTTGATTAACCCAAAAACTGTATTTTTCGGGTTAACCTAAAAGTTTGGGTATTTTTTTGTATAAACAGCCATTATTTCATCTCTTGTAATAATTGGATAAAGTTCATAACCTATTGATTCTATGGCTTCCCTTCCGCCTTCCTGCCGGTCTATTAATGCAATTACTTTTTTTATATTCAATCCAGCTTCGTTTGCTTTTTCTATAGCATTAATAGTAGATTGTCCTGTAGTTATAACATCATCCACAATTACAACATTATCACCTGAAGAAATATTGCCTTCAATCCATAACATTGTTCCATGTGTTTTCGCTGTTTTTCTTACAACAAAAGCTTCTATGGGTTTTTCTTTGAGAAAAGATGTATATGCAACAGCATTTGCGATCGGATCTGCTCCAAGAGTTAACCCACCTATGCCATGAATATCAAGTCCTGAAATGATATCAAAAATCAAATTTCCCACAAGATACATTCCTTCTGGGTTAAGTGTTACAGCCTTACAATTAAAATAGTAATTGCTCATTCTACCTGAGACTAATTTAAAGATTGGCTCGTTGCTGTACTTGAAAGCTTTTTTGATGATAAGTTCGATTAGTCTATTTTTCATTGTTTGAAGATACAATATAGATGTGGATAAGTCAAGTTTTTAGGTTAGCAGGTAAGATGAAGGGTGGCTACGACTTTCAGGTTCTTCTGTAATCTGTTAAAGATATCAACCGCTCTGCTGGTGCGTTCTATATAAACCTTGATTCCTTTTGTTTCGATATATCCTATTGTTTTCTGAGGAACTTTCATAAGACCGAGATATCCTGTGCCAATAACAATAATTTCTGGTTTTACATTAAAAACATCCTTTAAGTCATCAATACTGAGTTCATGTCCTTTTTCCCTCCACCATGATGCATCTACTCTATCAGGATAAATGATTACATCGGAAGTGTATTGTTTTCCTTGAATTAATATTTTGCCGAAAGAATAATGCTCTATAATCATAGTAGTAATTCCATCCTGTAAATATGATATTATAAATAATTGTAGCACAAAGGGAGTGTATAGGGCTCTGGTGTCCCTCCCGGACTTCAAATCCGGTGTTGCCTGTTACAAACGGGCAGGGTGGGTTCGATTCCCACACTCTCCCGCCAGTTTAATAAAATCAAATAATACAGACAT
>JACAFE010000031.1 GCA_013388435.1 Nitrospirota bacterium
GGCATGTCAGAAAAACTCGGCAAAAGAATATCTTTTGGAAGGTTTATGTTCTACGGAATGCCATTAATGATAATGACTGTTGTTATTTCTACTTTATATGTATGGCTTAGATATTATGTGCTTAAGATATAAGTTTTAAAACATATCTGTAAGGGGCAGGGTTACAGTTAACCTTGTCCCCTTGCCCTTTGATGATTCAATAAATAGTTTCCCTCCAAGCAATGAAATTCTTTCCTGCATCCATTTCAAGCCTGCTGAGTTACCTAATGCCTTAACTGCCGAATAATCGAACCCTATGCCTTTGTCTTCAATATTTATTGTAAGGTTATTAGAATCCGCTTTAATGAAAACTATAACTTCATCTGCACATGAATGTCTCGCTACATTCATCAAAGCCTCCTGAACAACTCTATATGCAGCTGTTTCAACTTCAGGTCTAAAACGAATATTAAGCCCATCATGAGAAAATCTCACCCTTATTTTTGTCTGGGTTTGAAATCTGTCAAAATGCCATAACAATGCAGGAAGAATACCCATATCATCAAGCATAAACGGTCTTAGGTCCAGAGACATATTCCTTACTCTTACAAGCAAATCCTTAACAGTGTTCTGAATATCAAAAAGAGCTTCATTTGCATTTGGCCGGGTATTAACCATCATGTCAAGCACATTTTTAAGTCCATTCAACGTCTGCCCTATTCCTTCATGTAATTCACGCGCAATATATTTGCGTTCAGCTTCCTGAATTTCTATTAAACGGTTTGAAAGGGTTTTTAGTCTATCTGCATATTTGCTAATTTTTTCTTCAGTTCTTTTTCGTTCAAATATCTCATCTTCGAGTTCTCTTATCACAGCTTCAAGCTGCCGGGTTCTTTGAACTACCCTATGTTCAAGATCTTTGTTAAGCCTTTTTATTTCTTCCTCTGCCTGCATTCTTTCAGTTATATCCCTTATTACTACCACAGCCCCTGTTATTCTATCCTGTTCAACAATAGGAGCGCTTGTGTATTCAACAGGGAACCTTGAACCATCTTTTCTCCATACTACTTCGTCTGTAATATTAAAAAATGTCTCCCCTTTAAGAAGAGTCATAAGAATTGGACAATCTTCTCTCTCGTAAGCTGAACCGTCAGATTTGGTATGTCTTAATATATAATGAAGATTTCTTCCAATTAGTTCTTTTTCTGAATAGCCTGTCATTCTGAGCAAAGCAGGATTTACAAAAATTGTTTTTCCATTCCTGTCAACTCCGTATATCCCGTCACCAACAGAATCCATAATTGTTTTCAACCTTATAAAATTCTTCGTATTAGCTTCTTCAATTTCCTTATTCCTTGTTATGTCTGTCAGAACAGCAAATGCTCCTTTAAATTCCCCGCTGGAATCAAAAATTGCTCTGGGAGAAAAAATTACATAAAAATCCCTACCATTCTTTTTCTTCCCTTTTATTTCAAATGGTTTGCAGATATTGTTACGAACTTTATTAAATTCATTCCTGAGAATTTCCTGATTTTCGAGGTTGAAAAATGCCAGAAGAGGATTTCCAATTATTTCATTTTTCGCATACCCTGTTAATTCACACAACTTATCATTTATAAAAGTAACTATCATATTTTCATTAACAATGCCGAGACCTTCATTCATTGTCTCGATTAACATTTGATAGCGCTCCATGCTTTTCCTGAGCGCCATTTCTGTAATTTTTATCCTGAGTATAGCCTGAATACGCGCTATAAGCTCCGGAGCAGTAATAGGCCTTGTAATATAACCATCTGCGCCAATTTCAAGACCTTTTACCTGACTTCCTGAAGATATTTCCATGCCTGAAATAAGAATCACATATGTTCCAAACATTTCAGGGTCTTCTTTTATCTTCTTACAAAGTTCAAAGCCATCAGCATCTGGAAGCATTACATCAAGAAGAACAAGATCAGGACGAATTTCTTTTATCCTCTGTAAACATTCGTTTCCTGAACATGCTTCTATAACTTCATAACCCGCTGATTGGAGGATGGTAGAATTTAGCTGAAGGAGGTCAGCATCATCGTCAACACAAAGTATCTTTGCTTTCGGATTTTCCATACAGGGCAAAAAAGAGGTTTAATAAAATAATTTCAAAACCTATTTTAATATAGTACCATATAAATTAAAGAAAACAATAGAGACAATTTAATCTGATGATTTATTAGAAAAATATTTTAGGTATGATATATGAAATATTTCTTAACTCCCAATGCTGTATTGAAACATCTTGAAAAACCTTATTTATACAACATTAAAAATGACGAGCTTTATGAGCTTAACAAAACTTCATTCCAATTTTTAATAGATTGCTCAACTAAAAATGGAGGCTATTCAAATGATAATAAATTTATTGAATATTGCATTAAAGAAGGGATATTAAATAAAAAATATACAGCTGTAAAAAGACCTATTATAAAAAAATCTCCAATTCCTTCTTTGCGTTATCTTGAACTACAAATAACAAATAGATGTAATTTGAGATGCAGACATTGTTTTATTAAACACCAAAATGATGAGCTTGGTTTGGAGCAGATAAAGAAAGTTTTAACCGAATTTGAAAAAATGCAGGGGTTAAGAGTCATGATAACAGGCGGAGAACCTTTAATGCATAGTAAATTCAAAGAAATAAATGAAATGCTTGCTGATTTCTCTTTCAGAAGAGTTCTTTTTACGAATGGCTTGCTAATAAACAAAAAATTATTAAATAAACTTAATATTCATGAAATACAAATAAGCATTGACGGCCTTGAAAAAGCTCATGATTCAATAAGGGGCAGAGGAACTTTTAAAAAAGCTATACGTTCCTTGAAACAGGCCATTGATTCAGGGATTGATATATCTGTTGCAACAATGATTCATCGTAAGAATTTGAATGATTTTGATAAAATGCAGAAGTTATTTACCAGAATGGGAATTAAGGAATGGACAGTTGATATCCCCTGCATAACTGGAAGATTAAAAGAAAATCCCGATTTTCAGATAACACCAGTTGAAGGAAGTAAATTTCTTTCATATGGTTATTCAGGAGGAATTCATTCAAGCAGTAAAGGTTATGCTTGTGGACTACATTTGATGGCAGTCAATGCTAATGGTTATGCATCTAAATGCAGTTTTTATTCTGACTCACCTGTTGGTCATATAAATGAGGGACTTCAAGCCTGCTGGTCAAGAATTAAACCAATAAAACTAAGTACTCTTAAATGCGACTGTGATTTTATAGAAATATGCAGAGGAGGATGCAGATTTAGAGCTGAACTTTCAGGAGAAAAATCAGGTAAAGACCCTTATAAATGCGCTTATTTTAAAAAATCTATTTAACACATTTATTTTTGTCATCTGTATTATTTGTAATTTGACTTTTTTAGATAAAAATAATAAAATACTTTATAAATAAAGGCATGAAGCCTTTTGTCCTCTAAGAAAGGGGGTGCTGATTATGAAAATCAGAAAGGTATCAAAAAGGGTCTCGCTGACCTGCAAGTGCAAAAGTTCTTGCTAACTACAAAAAATAACCACAGAGTCTTTCTATTATTCATATTTCAGAAAGCTCTGTGGTTAAATAATTTTATTCTATTGTAATCGCCTGAACTGGACAGGTATCCGCAGCTTCCTGACAATCACATGTATCACACTTATCAGGGCCTATCACATGTGCTTTTCCATCATCTCCAACCTTAAAAACCTGCGGACATATTTCTTCACAAGTTGCACATCCTTCACACAAGTCTTCATTTACTACTGGTTTTGCCATAAAAACCTCCTTTCCGGGTATTTATTACCCCTCAACAATACTATGCTCCTCCCACATATACCAGTTGCCTGTATCTTTCATAAAATTATAGGTATTTGAGAAAATTGCAAAATGCTGTTTTTCCTCTTCAATCAATCTATTGAATAATGCTTTTTCTTTTTCTGTTTTTGCCTCTAACATGGTCTTATTATAAAACTCTATGCCTTCCTTTTCCATTTCCATTGCAATTCTAAAACCCTCGAGTTCGTCTTTTGTAGCTGCAACTCTCTGCATCATTGATTCCTTCATTGTTTCAAAAATAGTTTTAATATTTCGAATTGGATGGACTTCTTTTATCGTTAAATTAATTTCCTTTAATATATCCGACAACATCTGGAGATGCCTTCTTTCATCTTCTGTTATTGATAAAAACATCTTCTTTCCAACAGGATGTCGTGTTTTTTTTGCTGCCTGTTGATAAAAATCAATAGCATCCTTTTCCATTTTAATCGCGATTTCAATAGCATTCATTTTCGCCTCCTGTTTTATGGCTTTGTAGCTTTTATAAGAAGTTTAATTGTTTTTGATTATTCAGTCAAACATTTTATTGTTAAAAACATTTCATTTTTATTATAATTTATTATAATAAAAAATGTAAAAATGAAGCCACTATTTTTTATACAATTTTATCCAACAATCAGATGCAATCAAAATTGCAATTTTTGCTTTAACAATTATTCTATAAAAAAACAATATCAGGAAATACGTAAAAATGATGCTTTTAAAATTATTGATATTGCCTGCCAGAATGGTATAAAAGAAATAGATATTCTTGGAGGCGAACCTCTGCTTGTTGACTGGATTGATGAATTTGTTAAAACTGCATCTGAGTCGGGGTTATTAGTAAATATAAGCACTAATGGAAGTCTTCATAATAGACTCAAAAAACTTCTTAAAATACCTTCAGATACTATAAATATTGGTTTTTCTTTGCTCGGGTTAAAACAAACACATAATAGACTTACAGGATCAAATAATTATGAATTAATTATTGAAAACATTAAATTTATCAAATCATCCAATATTAATCCTATTGTAAAAACTGTTTTAATGAAATCAAACAAAAAAGAAATTATTAATCTTTTAAATTTCCTGTTTGAAATAGGCTTAAAAAAGTATTTCCTTCTGCATGAGGATATAATTGGCAGAAAAAGATATGATTGCATTTCTTTCCCAGAATATCACGATTTTTATCTTGAGTTAAGTGAAAAATATACTGGTAATATTGACATAGGTTCTGTCTCAGCTTCTGGTTTCTATAAATACAATGCTTCATCAGGCAAAAGATGCGACGCTGGATTTTCGAAAATCGCCATTATGCCAGATGGTTCAGTCTTTCCCTGCAATCTTTTAGCAAGCTTTAAAGAATTTAAACTTGGCAATATTTTTAAAGATAGCCTGCAATCAATATTAGAGCATCCTTCGCTCAATTACTTCAGAAATAAAAACTTTGCAAATCCCTGCGAGAAGAAAGATTGCAAGCACTATAATAACTGCACAGGCGGTTGCCCTGCGCATAGTTATTTTTTTTATGGCAAACTTGACATAATTGACCCGCGTTGCAATAATTTATTAAAGAAAATAAATAATACTATTCAACTTTAACTCCAAAATGCAGGTGACCGTAACAAATTTTTTTATCTGCATTTTTGAGTTTTGGCGCAAAATTAATTTCTTAAAAACCGGAGGGAAAATGAAGGCAATTAAAATAAAACCCGACATTTATTGGGTAGGAGCAATTGACTGGTCAATCAGAGACTTTCATGGTTATGTTACAACCAATGGTACCACTTATAATAACTACCTTGTTCTTGATGAACAAATCACACTTTTTGATACAGTAAAGCATACTTTTTCTGAAACAATGATAGATAATATTAAAAGTTTGATTGAACCATCTACAATTAAAAATATTGTAATTAATCATATTGAAAACGATCATGTAACAAGTCTTGACCATATAATGGCCTTAACTCCAGATGCAAAAATTTATTTAACCGAAAAAGGCAAAAAAGGACTATCAAGATTTTTTGACATTTCAAAATGGAATATTAATATTGTAAAAACAGGCGATACTCTTAATATCGGGAAGCGCAATCTGCTATTTATTGAAACTCCGATGCTTCATTGGCCGGATTCTATGATGACTTACATAAAAGAAGACAGGCTTCTAATAAGTCAGGATGGTTTTGGTCAACATTATGCTTCTGTTGCACGTTTTGATGACGAATTTATTTCCTGCTATTCAGCTTCAGAACTTGAAGATGCTGTAATTGATTATTATGCAAATATTCTAATGCCTTTTGGAATACTTATAAAAAATAAAATTGCTGAAATACAAAAACTCGGCCTTGAAATTGATATGATTGCTCCTGACCATGGAATAATCTGGAGGAAAAATCCATCTAAAATACTTAACATGTATCTTGACATGGCAAACGGAAAAGCAGAACTCAGAGTAGCAATTATTTATGATACAATGTGGCAGAGCACAGAATTAATGACAATTCCAATTGCTCAGGGAATTCAGGACGAGGGTGTTGACGTAAAAGTAATAAAATTAAGAGCAACCCCAAACAGTATAGCTGTTAAAGAATTCTGGAAATCAAGAGGCTGTCTTATCGGGTCTCCAACTTTGAATAATTCATTGTTTCCAACAATAGGCGATTTTCTGATATACCTTAAAGGTCTCAGGCCAAAAAATCGCATTGCAGGTGCTTTCGGAAGCTATGGATGGGGTGGCGGAGCTGTCAGAGATATTTACGACCTTCTCAAGAAAACAGAGCTTGAAATTGTTGAACCCGGCATTCAGGTCAATTATAGGCCGTCACAGGAGGACGAAGAAAAATGTTATGAATTTGGCAGAGATTTTGCCAGAAAAGTAAAAGATTATCATACACAATTTTAAGGAGGGAAAATGTCTGAATATCCTAAACAGTATCTAAAACTAAAGAAACGTTTCACAAAACTTTCCAAGGCAGTAGAAAATTTAGGAAAAGCAGCTCGTGAATCAGGGCCATTAAATGACAAAACAGCTGATTTAGTCAAGCTCGCTGCTGCAGTTGCGATAAGGTCAGAAGGTGCTGTACATTCACATGTAAGAAGAGCTCTTGATTCAGGAGCTAAACCTGAAGAAATTTATCATGCTATTATATTGCTAACAAGCACTATTGGATTCCCAGCAGTTTCAGCGGCAATCAGCTGGGCTGATGATGTAATAGACGCATTAAAAAAATAATCATAAAATCAAAAATATGAAAATAGAAACACTACTTCTAATACTCGAATCCATATTGCTTGCTGTTACAATCGTACTTTTGCTTTATAGCATAAAAGAAGGCAAAGAAAGAAGAAGTCTGCTTCTTGAAGTTGGAAAAGCAACAAAAATTCTTACAAGACAGGAATATTTCCTTACAGTAAAAGATTCAATGATGGATGCTCAGAAAGAGATAACCGGTTTCATAACAGGAAGGCCTCCATCACCTGATGAT
The DNA here is from genome assembly GCA_013388435.1 of Nitrospirota bacterium. Classification (GTDB taxonomy): domain Bacteria; phylum Nitrospirota; class Thermodesulfovibrionia; order Thermodesulfovibrionales; family SM23-35; genus DYFC01. Next base: position 7,306 of record JACAFE010000031.1, read on the forward strand.
GAAAAAAGAATCAGGGATATTACACATAATATACAAGTTCTTACATCAAAAGGCGTGAAAGTAAAATATTTAATGCCAAAATTTCATGACCGTATTCAAATAGGTTATCTTTATAAAAGTTCTGGAGCTGAAATCAGATACAGTCCATGCGCTATTGCAAATAATATAAGATATATAATTATTGACGAAAGCATAACTGTTATTGGAATTCCAGAGTGCGTTGGAGAAAAGGAAGCAACAAGGAAAGGCTATAGGATTCCTGCAGAAGGTCTTGCTTCAATCCTTAAAGAACATTTTTACAGTTGTTGGGATCAAAGCACAGTCTTTGAAGATTATCTTAAAGAAATTGTAAAACAAACCGGAGCATCTGCAAATATGCTTGAAAAAGAACTGCATATAGATAGAAAAGTAATCGAAAAATTAACAAATATTTAAAAAAGGAGGAAGATTATGTCTAAGACCATGAAAAATCTTGCAGAAGCTTTTGCAGGCGAATCGCAGGCAAATAGAAAATATCTTGCATTCGCAAAAAAAGCAGAGGATGAAGGATATAAACAAATTGCAAAATTATTTAGAGCAGCAGCAGAGGCTGAAACAGTTCATGCGCTGAATCATCTTAGAGAGCTTGGTGAAATCAAAAGTACAAAAGAAAACCTTCAGACAGCAATTGGAGGAGAAACTCATGAATTTGAAAGTATGTATCCGCAAATGATTTCAGATGCAGAGAAAGAAGGCATAAAAGGCGCTTTAAGAAGTTTTAATTATGCAAATGAGGTTGAAAAAATTCATGCTGATTTATACAAAAAAGCACTGGATAATCTTGGTAAAAACGAAAATGTTGACTATTATGTCTGTCAGGTTTGCGGGAATACTGTTGAGGGTGAAGCCCCGGATAAATGTCCCATATGCGGAGCTCCAAAGAAAAGTTTTAAAAAGATTGAATGATGAAGACAAATATTTTATTAAAGGGGGGAAAAATGAATTTTATTAAGATCTTTCTTATCCTGATATTTTTATTTATAAACACAATTTGTTTTGCATCAGAGGATAAGAATGAAAAATTTTCGGATGTCTCCATAAGTCCTGCAACAAAGGCGTGTATCGGCTGCCATATTAATTTTACTCCCGGAATAGTAAAAGATTGGTTTGAAAGCAGGCACTCAAAAATAGCTCCTGAAACCGTTATAAACAAACCTGATATTGAGAAAAGAATATCATCTCCTTCAATCCCTGCAGAATTGTCTTCTTATGCTGTAGGCTGTTATGAATGTCATAGTCTTAATGCCGAAAAACACAAAGATACATTTAATCATATGAGCAGAAATATACATATTGTTGTCACACCTGAAGATTGCAAAACATGCCATGTGGTTGAAGTTCAGCAATTTTCTATTAGCAAGAAATCTTATGCACACAAAATTCTTATGGACAATACTGTTTACAGACTTTTAACAGATACTGTTACAGGCATTAAAAAACATGACCTTGATAAATTAATTCTTGAAAAGCCATCTGATTCAACATTACATGAAACATGTCTTGGTTGTCACGGTACTGTAATAGATGTAGTTTCAACCAAGAATATTTCCACTAAAATTGGTATTATGACTGTTCCTGATTTAAAAAACTGGCCTAACCAGGGTGTTGGTAGAATAAATCCAGACGGCAGTAGAGGTTCATGCTCTGCCTGTCATGCAAGGCATAGTTTTTCAATTGAAGTGGCAAGAAAGCCTTATACATGCGGGCAATGTCATCATGAGCCTGATGTTCCTGCATGGAATGTTTATGAAGAAAGCAAGCATGGCAATATCTTTTCTTCTCTCGGAAAGAATTGGAATTTCACTAATGTACCGTGGAAAATAGGTAAAGATATAAAAGCCCCGACTTGCTCAACATGCCACAATAGCCTTCTTGTTTCGCCTGAAGGCGAAATTATTTCAGAACGAACACACGATTTTGGTTCAAGATTATGGGTAAGATTATTTGGACTTATTTACAGCCACCCTCAACCAAAATCTGGTGATACAACCATTATTAAAAATAAAGATGGATTACCACTGCCTGTAACTTTTTCTAATGAACCTGCTACAGAATATCTCATTGATAAAGATGAACAGATAAAAAGACAGAGAGTATTTAGTAATATTTGCAATTCATGTCATAGTTCTCAGTGGATAAAAGGACATTTTAACAAGATGGATAGCACAATAAACGAGACAAATACAATGTCAATGACAGCAACATCTTTTATGCTTGAAATATGGAAAAATAAATTTGCTGATAACAGCAATCCATTTGACGAATCCATTGAACAGATGTGGATAAAACAATGGCTGTTTTATTCAAATTCTATAAGATATTCTTCTGCAATGACTGGTGCGCCTGATTATACAACCTTCAAAAATGGCTGGTGGGATTTAACGGAGAATTTACAAAAAATGAAAGATTGGCTTGATTTGAAAAAGGAGATTTATATAAAAAAGCAATGAACATTATAGCTTTTATGGGAAGCCCGAGAAGAGATGGGAATACCGAAATTTTGCTTAAAACAGCAATTGAAGGCATAGAAAAATCAGGTTTTAATGTAAATATTTTTAGATTAAATGAAATGGATATCATGCCATGTCAGAACTGCGGTGGATGTGAAGAAACAGGTTTTTGTATATATAATGATGATATGAATATAATTTACGAATCAATTAGAACTGCGGATAGAATTATTCTTGCTTCACCTATTTTCTTTTTCAGCTTGAGCGCACAAACAAAGACAATGATTGATAGATGCCAGTCGTTCTGGTGTGAAAAATATCTTTTAAAAAAACCAATTACATCTGGACAATACGGTAGGAAAGGCTTGCTTCTACTCGTTGGAGGCATGAAAAAAGAAATAGGTATAGAATGCGCAGGTGCAACTGCAAAAGCATTTTTTAGAACAATCAGCGTTCCAGAACATAAAACTCTGAGCTATCTTGGGATAGACGCAAAAGGCGAAATACAAAAACATCCAACAGCATTAAAAGAAGTATATGAAGCAGCTAAGGAATTGATAAACCAGAAAATTTAATGTTTAAAACCAAAAAGGAATAAAACGACTGAAAATATTTTTAACCCTATCAATAAAATTTCTTGGGTCAGCACCTTTGCCCATACCCTTGAATACAGCTGCAGCGAATTTAGAAATAACATCTGATTCTGAC
>JACAFE010000073.1 GCA_013388435.1 Nitrospirota bacterium
GGCAGCAATGGATCAGGTTCATATAACTGGACAGTTCCATCAAATCTTTCTTCAGGCTCTGATTATGTAATAAGAATAAAAAGTACATCAAACGCTTCAATAACAGATACCAGCGACAACTTCTTTACAATTACAAAATAAGATTCAAGGGAGAAATTCAAGGAGGTTTGTATCCTGAATTTCTCCCTTTTTTACTGACACGGACAATGGACGTGTAAAACGAATTTATTCTTGCACAATGTCTGTATTATTTGGGTTGAGGAAATTTTTAGCTAATATTTTTTCAATTTTTAGAACTTATTTTTTTCTGCTGTTAATAAATCCCATGCCTTGTAACTAATTCTCATTTATAATAAACATATGAATAAAATCAAAGTGCTAAAGATGATTGATAAAATTGCAGGGAAATTTTTAATTTCATTTTTAGGTGACAGAGTTAACGCTGATAAATATGTCATCCCGGATCTTAAGTCAATCCTTGTTATTCGTCCTGGTGGTATTGGAGATGCGGTTCTTCTATTGCCTGCGATTAATACACTTAAAACAACTTTACCGCACATAAATATAGATATATTGTGTGAGAAAAGGAATGCAGGAATATTTGAATTTTCTGATAGTGTGAAAAATATATTCCTGTATGATCGGGATTTTGAACTTTTTAGATGTCTTCGCAAAAGATATGATGCTGTGATTGATACCGAGCAATGGCACAGACTCTCTGCAATAGTTGCCCATATAATTAAATCTCCTATAAAAATCGGATTTGATACCAATGAAAGAAGAAAGCTTTTTACTTATAAGATACCTTATAACCATGAAGATTATGAGGTTTATAGTTTTTTGAATCTAATCAAACCTTTAATAAATATCTCACCGCAATTCAATCCGAATATTCCATTTATCAATATTAAAGAAGTTTTTCCTTCTAATTTTTTAAGAGATAATACAAAAAAATTGGTTGCAATCTTTCCGGGTGCAACGGTTATTGAGAGAAAATGGGGTGGAGATAAGTATGGTATGTTAGCTAAAGCTCTGGAAAATAGAGGTTATAATATCGTTATACTCGGTTCTAATGCCGATAGAAAAGAAGCTGAAAAAATTAAAAAACATGCACAAAGCAGTATTGACCTTACCGGTAAAACATCATTAAAGGAAGTTGCTGTTGTCTTGAAGTATTCCAGTTTGCTTATAACCGCTGATTCAGGGATTATGCATATTGCTTACGGAATTGGAACTCCAACGGTATCTCTTTTTGGATCAGGCATTGAAAAAAAATGGGCTCCACGAGGGGAAAATCATATAATTTTAAACAAACACCTGCCATGCAGTCCGTGTACTAAATTTGGATATACACCACCCTGTCCTAATAATTTCAATTGCATGAATTTCATTTCGGTTGATGAAGTAATTTCTGCCTCGGAAAGAATTCTGCACAAATCTGGTTAATAAATTTTGTGGCTTACAGTACACCTGCTCTTGCTAAAACAAGAACAATTACTTCCTTTGCTCCTGCTTTTAGAAGCACTTTGGTGCATTCTGTTACTGTTGCGCCTGTTGTCATAACATCATCAACAAGAATTATAGACTTGCGACTTAAATTTCCCTTTGCTATGAATGCTCCTCTTAGATTTATTAATCTTTCGGAAGCAGATAGTCCGACCTGAGGAGGTGTTTCTTTTATTTTAAAAAGAACATCAGTCAATAAAGGAATGCGTTTATGACAGGCTATAGCCCTGCCAAGAAGTACTGATTGATTAAACCCTCTGCGTATAAGCCCTTTCTTTGTTATAGGAACAGGAATAATAGCATCGGTTTCAGGGATATTAAGGGTTAAAAGCAGGTTCCCAAGAGGCTTTGCAAGTCTTCTTATCCCATAGAATTTGAACTGGCTTATAGCTTCTTTTAAGATATCGTCATATAAACCAAAAGCTATTACCTGTTTGAATAATGGTTTGTTTTTTAAACAATTACCACATATTACTGATTTTTCTGAAATGAAAGGCAAAGCACAAAGATTGCATGACGGACCATTATATTGTTTTATTTCTGACCAGCATTGACTGCATATTGGAGATATAGAAAATGAATTGGATTTATTTCCGCATATAGGGCAGAAAGAAGGATAAAGTATGCTGAATATAGTTAAGGATATATGTTTTAAACTGGTAGTGACGCCCCGCATTTTCCACATTTAGGGCCAAGAGAAATTTTTTGATATGAAACCTTATTTTTAACGCCACAATTCGCACAGCTTATTATTAAAAATTCAGGCGGTGTGTTCTGTTTTTCCTCAACATTAGGTCTTTCTTCATTCTCTTTATAATCGTCTTCAAATCCTGTCTCCTTCAGAAATTCATTGAAAAAATCAATATAATTCTGATCTTTCTCTATAAGTTCGATGCCCATGCCATTTTTCATTGTGGTTAATGGTGTTTTTATGGTTCTTCTAACAATACCTTTAAGCCGGGAAATTGTGTGACCGGGAAGGACAAGTTCAAGATCAACTATTGTCCCGGGCGCGAAACCACGATTTGTTCTGATAAATAGACCATTTTCCGAGATATTGCTTAATATGCCCCTGAAACTATGAACTCCGGAAGTAAAAGATATTTCAAGCCTTTTTGTGAATCTCGGATTTCTTTTATATCCCCGTTGTCTTTCTTCCATTTAGAATTGTTCTTTTATTTTTATAAGCTCATCTCTTCTTTGACCTGTTGAAATAATCTGAACTTCAATCCCGAGCATTTCCTGAATTTTTTCAATATATTTTCTTGCCTTTTCAGGCAATTTTTTATAATCTGTTATTCCAGAAGTGCTTTCCTTCCATCCCTCTATTTCTTCATAAACTGGTTCGCATTCACTGAAGATATTTATCTCCTTGGGAAATTCATTATACAGACGGCCATTGTATTTATATGAAGTGCAAATCTTAAGACTTTCAAGACCATCGAGAATATCAAGTTTTGTAATAGCAATTCCTGTTAAACCATTAACTCTCACAGAGTGCCTCAATATAACCATATCAAGCCAGCCACATCTTCTTGGTCTTCCGGTAGTTGCCCCATATTCGCCACCTTTTTCCCTTATAAGCTCACCGAGAGAATCATGAATCTCGGTTGGAAATGGCCCGGCGCCTACCCTTGTTGTATAAGCTTTTATAACACCGAGAACTCTGGTTATCTTTGTCGGTCCTATGCCGAGCCCTGTGCATGCGCCTCCTGCTGTTGAATTTGATGAAGTTACATAGGGATAAGTCCCATGATCTATATCAAGCAAAGTGCCCTGCGCTCCTTCAAGAAGAACATTTTTATTCGAGTTTATGGCATTATTTATAATGATGTCTGTATCCGCAACATGTTCTCTGAGTTTTTCAGCATATCCTGAATATTCTTCAAATATCTCATCTGGATTAAAACCCTTAGCTTTATAAAGATTTTCGAGTAAAAAATTTATATGTAATAGGTTTGATTTAAGTTTGCTCCTGAACAGATCTTCCTGATAAAGGTCACTTATTCTAATTCCTGCCCTTCCTATCTTATCGCAATATGTAGGACCTATGCCTCTTCCTGTTGTGCCAATACTCTTTGAGCCTTTTATTTTTTCGCTCTCCTGATCGATGGCTATATGATATGGCATAATAACATGGGCATGTTTACTGAGAAGAAGATTGCTCCCGTCTATTTGCACTTTCCTATCTCTAAGTCCTTCGATTTCTTTTACTAAAGATGCGGGGTCAACAACAACTCCATTTCCTATTAAACATTTTTTACCATTGTATAAAATACCAGAAGGTATTACATGAAGAATAAATTTCTCATTGTTTATAACAACAGTATGGCCCGCATTATGTCCTCCCTGGAATCTTGCGACAACATCAGCTTTTTCGGATAGAACATCTACTATTTTACCTTTTCCTTCGTCTCCCCATTGAAGACCCACTACAATAACACTTGGCATTTCATATCCTCGCTTTTATAAACTTATCTGTTTAACTGAAAGTATATTTGGCAGTTTTTTGATTTTATTCACTATGTTTTCAGTTGCAGGAGTGTCAATACTTACCACTGATATAGCTAAGCCTCCCTGCGTTTCCCTTCCAAAATGCATACGTGCAATATTTATATTGTTTTTACCGAGTAAAGTTCCAATGTTACCGATAACCCCGGGCTTGTCATTATTATACATAAACAGCAGGTTACCTTCAGGTACGATCTCCACTTTGAAATCATCAATCATGATAATACGCGGGTCTTTTTTACTTAATAAAGTTCCTGCTATGTATAAAGTTTTATTTTTTGTCTGAAGTCTTAAACCAATAAGACTCTGATAATCTCCCGGTTCAGAACTTTTTATTTCCTTAACCTCAATGCCGCGTTCTTTTGCGATATATGGAGCATTAACAAAATTCACTGTTTCTTCAAGTATCGGCGAAAGAAAACCTTTCAGCGCTGCTATAGTTACAGGCGCTGAATTAATTGTGCACGCATCACCCTGATATTCAATTTTTATCTCAGAGACAGCCCCTTCATTTATCTGGGCGGCAAAACTTCCGAGCTTTTCTGCAAGATCAATATATGGCTGAAGAATTGCAATCTGATCAGATGGAATTGACGGGAAATTAACAGCATTTCTTATTATGCCTTTCAATAAATAATCAACAATTTGTTCTGCAACTGCAACAGCAACATTTTCCTGTGCTTCGTTTGTAGATGCGCCGAGATGAGGTGTGCAGATTACCTGTTCAAGAGCTATTAATGGATTATTCTCGGGCGGTTCTTTTTCGAGAACATCAAGTGCAGCACCAGCGACTTTTCCTTCGATTATAGCGTCATAAAGATCTTTTTCATTAACTATTCCGCCGCGAGCACAGTTAATTATTCTTACTCCATTTTTCATTATTTTTATGGAATCTTTGTTTATCATACCTCTTGTCTCGGGTGTTAATGGAGTATGGAGTGTAATAAAATCAGAGCGTTTGAACAAAGTTTGAAGATCGACTTTTTCAACACCCATTATTTTTGCTTTTTCTTCATTTAGAAATGGGTCGAAAGCTATTATATTCATCCCGAATGCCTGCATTCTTTTTGCAACCTGACTTCCAATATTTCCTATCCCGACTATTCCGAGAGTTTTATTATAAAGTTCAACTCCCATGAATTTTTTCTTTTCCCACTTTCCTTCTTTCATTGACATTGTAGCCTGAGGTATTTTTCTTGCCAGTGAAACCATCAAAGCGATTGTATGCTCGGCTGTTGTTATTGTATTTCCACCTGGTGTATTCATTACAACAATACCCTTTTTAGTTGCAGCTACTCTGTCAACATTATCTAAACCTGAACCTGCCCTTCCTATTACTTTCAAATTTGTTGCAGCATCTATAATTTCAGGAGTAACTTTTGTAGCAGAGCGTATGATAAGACCATGGTATTGTCCGATACATTCTTTTAACTCCTCTGGTTTCATACCTGTTTTTACATCAACATCGAGTCCTGCTTTTTTAAGAATATCAATTCCTTTCTGCGATAGATTGTCGCTTACAAGAACTTTCATTTTTCCTCCTCTGAAGCCATCAGTAATTCTTCGGCTACAGCAACGCCGGTGCCAAGTTTTACAGGATAGCCCATGCCTTTTAGGACCATTTCTATGCCTGCAATCGCTGTAATTATATCAAATCTATCAGAATATCCTAAATGAGCTATTCTGAATATTTTACCTTTTGCTTTATCCTGACCACCTGCTGCTGTAATCCCATATTTTTCTCGCAGATTTTTATATATTGCCTGACCATCTATTCCCTGAGGAGCTACGATAGCGGTTACTGCATTTGAAGGAGATTCTTTTGGATATAGCTCAAGACCGATTGCTTTAACTGCCTGTCTTGTAGCATCTGCCAGTTTAGCATGCCTTTTAAAGACATTTTCAAGCCCCTCAGATTGCAACATCCTTAGACTTTCATTCAAACCAATGATAAGGGTAACAGGAGATGTGAAGTTTGTCTGATTCTTTGAGAGATTCTCACGCTCTTTCTTGAAATTAAAATAAAATTTAGGAAGCTTTGATGTCTCAGCTTTTGCCCATGCTTTATCACTAACACTGACGAATGCTATCCCGGGTGGAAGCATAACCCCTTTTTGCGAGCCTCCAACCATGATATCGATTCCCCATTCATCTGTTCTGAGATCGTGAGCAACAAGCGCGCTTATCGCATCTACAATAAAAAGCGTGTCATCATATTTTTTGACGATGGAACCCAGTGCCTGAATATCATGATAAACACCTGTTGAGGTCTCAGAAGCCTGAACAAAAACACCTTTTATGTTCTTATTTTCCTTGAGCTTTTTTTCTACCTCTTCGGGTTTTACTGAATATCCCCATTCAACTACTATCTCTTCAACATCAAGACCATATGCCTGACATATTTTTGTCCACCTCTCCCCAAATTTTCCTCCATTTATGACGAGTACCTTATCTCCTTTGTTAAAAAAATTATTAACTGAACCAACCATCCCGCCAGTACCTGTAGAACATAATATCAAAACATCATTTTTTGTCTGATATAGCCATTTTAATCCTTTTTTTGCAGAATCGAGTATTGGTAAAAAATCCGGTGAACGATGGTGAATGATAGGTGCTGCCATAGCCAGAAGAACCTCTGAAGGAACAGGTGTAGGTCCTGGCGCGAGTAAATAACGTTTTCCCATTTAATTCCCTCCTGAAAATCGAATCTCTAAAGACATCCAAGCCTTTAGTTATATTTATAAATCATTAAATTTCCAATAGAATCATCAAACTCTGGAAATTAGCATAATAAAAGCCATCAGGTCAAGGGTTGATGCTTTACAATATCCAGAATGTGTTATTATAATTAAAATAATGAAGAAAAAAATAGCTTTCAGCGTAATAATTTTACTTATAGGATTTCTGCTCGGAGGAATAACTTATTATTCTCTCAGCAAAATAACTGGCAAATCAGGTTCAATATCCGGCACCTTTCCCCCAAATGTACCCAGACAAATAATTGAAACAGGAAGGGCATTTTCAGATATTGCAAGAGCAGTTTCACCTTCTGTGGTAAATATTTCGACAACAAAGATAGTAAGAAGGGAGGTGCAGCCTTTTTTTGAAGACCCATTTTTTGACTTTTTCAGTCCTTTTCATGATTTTGACACTCCCAGAAAATGGAAGGAAAGAAGTCTTGGCTCAGGCGTAATCGTTTCTGCTGACGGTTATATTGTTACGAACAACCATGTTGTTGAAAAATCAGAAGAAATCAAGGTAACACTTATTGACAAGAGAACTTTCAAAGGCCGTATTGTTGGAGCTGACCCCAAAACAGATATTGCAATAATTAAAATTAATACAGGTAATCTTCCGACATTACCATGGGGTGATTCTGACAAGCTTCAGGTTGGTGAATTTGTGCTTGCTATTGGCAGTCCTTATGGTTTGAGTAATACAGTTACCATGGGGATAATTAGTGCTGTTGGCAGGGCAAATGTTGGAATTGCAGATTATGAAGATTTTATTCAGACCGATGCTGCGATAAATCCGGGGAATTCTGGAGGACCTCTGGTAAATATCAAAGGCGAACTAATTGGAATTAATACAGCTATTTTTTCACGTACAGGAGGTTATCAGGGCATAGGATTTGCAGTTCCAAGCAATATGGTAAGACTTGTGTTGGACCAACTTTTGCAAAAAGGCAAGGTAACAAGAGGCTGGATAGGAGTAACCATTCAGGAGTTGACACCCGAACTTGCACATGAATTTGGTCTTAAAAATACAAAAGGAGCATTGGTTAGTGATGTAGCTAAAGATAGTCCTGCTTCACGCGCTGGTATTATGAGAGGTGACATAATACTTGAATTTAATGGCAAAGAAGTCAAGGATGTAAGCAATCTCCGAAATATGGTTGCTCAAAGTAAAGCAGGAACTGAAGTCACCCTGAAAATTTTAAGAGCAGGCAAGGAATTTAATATAAAGGTAAATATTACCGAACTGCCGAGAGAAGTCGCGGAAGTTACACCCGAACAATTATTACCCGAGCCTTCTGAATTAAAAGCTCTTACAGGGCTTTCTGTTATGGATTTGACAAAGGATATTGCGAGACAATTAGGTTTAAATAAAGATGAAAAAGGAGTTGTTGTAATTAAAGTTGAGCCGGGAAGTCCGGCTGATGATGCTGAAATTAAGAAAGGCGATATAATAAAAGAAATAAATAAAAAATCAATAAATTCTATCGAGGATTTCAACAGGATAGTATCAGGTATTAAGAAAAACGATTCTGTGCTCTTGTTTGTAAATAGAGGTGGCAGAAAATTTTATGTCATTCTCAGAGCATAAGACATTACACTTTTAGATATCTTCTATTGCCTTTCTTGTTCGCTCATCATCTCTTTAATCCGAAAAATGCATTATTAAGCTTTCAGTAAAAAAGTAAAAATAAAAAGCATGTAGCGAATAGCAAATAACGGCAAATAAATAACATACCCCATCCTAACGGGTATTATAGATAAAAATGAGGAAAAATATTAAAACTTGATACTTGACGACTATTGAAATCCATAATCCAGAACAGGCAAGGATATATGTTAGATTTAATGTCAAAAAAAGGAGGTGAAGATTAATGTTACTTATAGTAAGAGCAATTATTATAGCTTTTCTTGTATTTTCAGGTTATTTTATAGGAGTCAAATTTAATTATGAAATTTATGGCTCCATATTGGGAGCTATGCTTGGAATTATTGCGGTTAGCATCGAGATATACTTCAGGAAAATTGTCCCTGGTATAATTATTGGGGGCATTCTTGGTATTTCTTTTGGAATGTTATTTGCCTATCTTATTATTTTGCCTCTGAAGCTATTCATTGGAGATGAGATTAAATTTGTTTCTATGATATTAATGGCTATATTTGGCTATAGCGGCCTTTTGCTTGGATTATATAGGGGAAAATCTATTTCTCTTGCGAGTATTTTTAGAATATTCAGGGGTCAGAGTATTGGAGAAAATCAAAAGATTCTTGATACCAGTGTTATAATCGACGGCCGTATTGCAGATATATGCGAAACAGGTTTTCTTGAAGGTGTTTTTATACTTCCACAATTCATTCTTCAGGAACTCCAGCATATTGCTGATTCCCCTGACCCTATGAAAAGAGCGCGTGGCAGAAGAGGACTTGATATCCTTCATAAGATACAGAAAATGTCTCATATTAATGTTAGAATTATTGATGAAGATTTTCCAAACTTACACGAAGTTGACGCAAAATTAGTTGCACTCGCAAAACTTCTTAATGCAAAAGTAATAACAAACGATTACAATTTAAATAAAGTTGCTGGACTTCATGGAATTTCAGTTCTGAATATTAATGAGCTCGCTAATTCTCTTAAACCTATTGTGCTTCCCGGTGAGTCAATGAAAGTGTTTATTTTAAAAGAAGGAAAGGAATACAATCAGGGAGTTGCTTACCTTGACGATGGAACCATGGTTGTTGTAGAAAATGCAAGAAAGTTTATCGGGAAAAATGCTGAAGTTACTGTTACAAGCGTACTTCAGACAACAGCAGGAAGAATGATTTTTACAAAACTCAAAGAAGATTATGAGCATGAAGAAGTAAGGACAGCAAAATAAATAATTTTAAAAATTAAAATATTGATAGCCAGAAAACAGGATATAATAGCGATTGTACCATCTGCAGGCATGGGGAAAAGGTTTGGCTCAAACAAACCTTTTGTCTTGCTTAATAGTAAACCTCTTTTTATATATTCTCTCGAGATTTTTGAGGCATTAGAAAGTATTAATGAAATAATCCCTGTCATGAAACCTGAAGATATGGAATTTGCACAGAGATTAATAGAGGAAGCGGGCATAAAAAAAGTTAAAAAAATTGCTCCTGGCGGAAAAGAAAGGCAGGATTCTGTATATAATGGCCTGAAATTTATTGAAAACAAAAATAGCATAGTAATAATACATGATGCAGTAAGGCCCATCATAAATATTGAAATGATAAAAAGCGCTCTTAAGGAACTAAAAAGATTTGATGGAGTTGTTCTTGCAGTGCCTCCAAAGGATACAATAAAAGAATCAAGCGGTATGATTGTAAAGAGAACATTAAAAAGAGAAAACCTGTGGGCAGTTCAGACACCGCAGATATTTCCGTACAAAATTATAATGGATGCTTATGTTAAGGCGATGAATGAGAAATATTATTCTACAGATGATTCGGCTCTTGTGGAATTCAATGGCGGAAAAATAAAGATTGTTATGGGTTCTTACAAAAATATTAAAATAACAACTCCTGAAGATATTTCAATCGCAGAAATATTTTTAAGACAATCGGAGGTAAAATGAGAATAGGTATAGGATATGATTCGCATAAATTTGTTAAAGGTCGCAAACTTATCATAGGTGGTGTTACAATACCTTTTAGTAAGGGGCTTAAAGGACATTCTGATGCAGATGTTTTGTGCCATGCAATAATCGATGCTATAATAGGCGCACTTGGATTAGGCGACATCGGGCATCATTTCCCGGATACAGACCCTCGCTGGAAAGATATTTCAAGTATTGTAATGTTAAGACAAATCATTGATCATGTCCATGCAAATAATCTTGAAGTTGCATGGGTTGATTCAATTATATTTGCAGAAAAGCCAAAGATGCAGCCTTATATTGATTCAATGAAAAAAGCTCTTTCCGAAACGGGTATCTCTCTTGGCGCAATAAACATTAAAGCGAAAACAAACGAGTCAATGGGCTTTATTGGTAGAAGTGAAGGCATTGCTGCACAAGCAATTTGTCTGCTTGACCACCTATGCGAAAGGATTGATTGACAGGGAATTAATGGCGAAAATTTATTTATCAGGAATTGGCGGAAGCGGAATGTCTGCAATCGCTGGTTTTCTTCATGATAGTGGCAATATTATAGCAGGTTCGGACAGAACTTTCGATATTCAACCTGATAATAATACAGCAAATATTTTAAGAGCAAAAGGTATATCTATCTTCAGACAGGATGGCTCTGGAATTGATTCGAGCTTTGATTTAATCATCTCAAGCACAGCAGTTGAATCAAATAATCCTGATATTCTTAAGGCTCGTAAACTTGGTATCCCAATAAAAACCCGTCCAGAATTTTTAAATCACTTAATATCTGAATACAAAACTATTGCAGTTGCAGGAACAAGCGGAAAATCTACTATTGCAGGAATGCTCGCTTTTATAATGGAAAGACTCGGACTCGAACCTAATTATATAGGTGGAGGCAGGGTTAAAAATTTTTTTAAAAATAATTATACTGGCAATTATCTCCAAGGAAAATCGGATTTAATGGTTTTTGAAGCTTGCGAATCAGATGGTTCAATTATCAGATATCATCCCGAATATACTATCATTTCCAATTTAAGTCTTGACCATAACCCTGTCAGTGAGACAGCGAAAATGTTTAAGATACTCGGAGAAAATAGCAATAAAAAGGTTTTCATTAATGGGGATGATATTAATCTTAAAAATATAAAGTTTAAAAATTCTATTAGTTTTTCAATTGATAATTCTTCAGATTTTCGGGCTAAAGATATAAGTTATAACCATTTTGATTCTGTTTTTAATATTAATAATGTAAGTTTTAGAGTTTCATTGCCCGGTAAACATAATGTCTATAATGCTCTTTCGTGCATTGCTTTTCTTTCGGAATTAAATATTTCTTTAACGGATATTTCTGAAATAATTCCTGATTTTAAAGGAATTGCAAGACGGTTTGATGTGCATCTAAATAACGGAAAATATTTGGTTATAGATGACTATGCCCATAACCCTCATAAAATAGAATCACTTATGCAAACAATCAAAAATATCAGGGGAAGTATCTGTTATATCTTTCAGCCTCACGGGTTTGGGCCTACAAAACTGATGAAGGATGGTTATATTCGAACATTTGTTGATAATTTAGAGGATTCAGATTATCTTATACTTTTACCAATATTCTATGCTGGAGGAACCGCAAAAAAGGATATATCGAGTGAAGATCTTGTTTTTGAAATCAGGAAATACGGCAAATCAGCACAGGTTATTCATGAACGCTCTGAAATATTTAATATTCTTGATAAATATGATACATATGTAATTTTTGGGGCAAGAGATGATTCATTATCTGATTTTGCAAGACAGATTTCTGAAAAACTGAAATAAAAATGGCGTATAATGTGAAAAAATACGTTTTACATAATATAACATCTTCAATAAAACTAAATTTTGAGAAAGAGCTTAACCCGGAACAGATAGAAGTTGTTACTTATCCGGGCGGGCCAATGCTTGTTCTCGCTGGAGCAGGAACAGGAAAGACAAGAACTGTTACATACCGGGTGGCGCATCTGATCAATTCCGGAGTAAACCCGCAAAATATTCTACTTCTGACATTTACAAATAAAGCTGCCCGTGAGATGATGAGAAGAGTCGAGTTATTAATTGGTAGAAACATACAAGAACTTTCAGGAGGAACTTTCCACCATATTGGTAATATGGTGCTGAGGAAGCATTGCCAGCTTCTCGGATACAATCAGGGTTTTTCAATTCTTGACAGAGAAGATTCAAAGGAATTGCTCGAAATATGTATCTCGGAAATAGGCAAAAAGAATAAATTAATACCAAAAGGCTCAGTACTTGCTGATATAAACAGCCTCGTAAAAAATACTGAAAAAACAGTTGAAGAAGTTTTGCTTTTCAGATTCCCGCATTTTTTAAATATAGCGGAAGAAATAATTAATGCTCTGCTTATTTATGAGACTAAAAAGAAAAAATTAAATCTTATGGATTTTGATGATCTTCTTACAAACTGGAAGATACTTTTGATTGAAAATGAAAATATCAGGGAATTTTATTCGAAAAAATTTAAACACATACTTGTTGACGAATATCAGGACACAAATAAACTTCAGGCTGAAATTGTTGATATTATTTCTTCTATAAATAGAAATATTATGGCGGTCGGCGACGACGCTCAGTCAATATACTCTTTCAGAGGAGCTAATTTTGAGAATATACTTAAATTCAAAGAAAGATACCCTGATGCAAAAATATTTAACTTAACAATAAATTATCGGTCTACTCCTGAAATACTATACCTTGCAAATAATAGCATTTCAAATAATATCCGACAATTCCAGAAAAAACTCAGGTCTGTTAAGAATACCGGCAGTTTGCCCTGTCTTGTGCCCCTTAAGGATGCTTATGAGCAGGCGGATTTTGTAACACAAAGGATACTTGACTTTGTTTCAGATGGCATATCTTTGAATGATATAGCAGTATTGTATCGTTCACATTTTCAGTCCATGGAACTTCAGTTAGAACTTCAAAGGAGAAATATACCTTTTGAGATAAGATCAGGCTTGAAATTTTTTGAGCAGGCGCACATTAAGGATATCCTCTCGTTTCTTAGAGTTCTTTTGAATCCATATGACGAGCTGAGCTGGAAAAGAACTTTAAAACTTATACCCGGAATAGGCAACATTACAGCATCAAAAATATGGGATAATATCAGAATATCCGGGAATCCTCTTGAAGCTATTTTTGAATCCACTGAAATTGTACCTAAAAAGGCTACCGAAAATATAGGACATTTTCTGGAACTTATGAAAATTCTGATAAGAGATTATAATACTGAAAACATGATTAAGCCTTCATCTGCTATAGAAAACATCATGATATATGGATATGAAGAATATCTTTACAGACACTATCCAAACGCAGAGGAACGCATTGAAGATATAAACCAGATGGCGAGATTCTCTATGAGATATAAAACCCTTGAAGCTTTTACAAGTGATATGAGTCTTCAGAGCGCTTCTGGCGCTGATGAACAAAATGCAGATGAATCCCGTGAATGTGTTATACTGTCAACAGTGCATCAGGCAAAAGGTCTTGAGTGGAATACTGTTTTTATTATCGGATTAAATGATGGCAGGTTTCCGTCTGTGAGAGCCCTTAAGACAGATGATGAAGAAGAAGAGAGAAGACTTTTTTATGTTGCTGTAACAAGAGCCAAAGAAGAACTATATCTCTGTTATCCTGAGTCTTCCCAGGAATGGCAGGGAATAGGTTTTATGAGGTCTTCACGTTTTATAAGAGAATTGCCTGAAGGAGCGTATGAGGAAATTAAGGTAGAGAGACCCAATGAAATATATTGAAGCTATAAAAACTGGTTTCAGGACAATAAATAAAAACTGGCAGCTGGTTCTAATTCAGATAGGGATGCTGTTTATCAGTATAACTTCTTTTTTTGTTATTGTGGGTATCCCTTTTGGAATTGCTTTTCTTATATTTGGCATCGACCTGACAGAATTCACCGATATAACTGATGTCTTCAGAATATTAAAGTCGCCTTCAGATACCTTCTCGAAATATATAGTTTTAATTTTAATCCTTATAATCAGTTTAATATTATATATACTTTTTGCAATAATGCTTGGCTTATATGTTCTTGGCGGTTCAATTGGCGTCATCGGGAAAACCTTAAAGGAAAATTTAAATCATTTTTCGTTCAAAGACTTTACTTATGAGGCAAAAAGCCTTTTTCTCAAGTTGCTTGGATTTACTTCAGTGGTTGTACTCATTTTTATTTTAACAGCATTCTTTCTAAGTATTGTTGGCGGAAGCATAGCAGCGATTATATCATACGCAAAAGAACAGGACTCTACTCTCGCATTATTTTTTGGAACATTCTTTTCATTAATACTTATAATTCTTTCCATGGTGATGGTTATATTCATTCTTGCCATAACTATTTATGGCTTTGCATCACTTTATTTCAAAAAAACAGGTGCTTTTAAGTCAATAAAAGAAGCAGTCAGTTTCCTTTTAAAATATCCGAATGGTTTTTGGTTATATGCAGTCCTTTTTTTAGGATACTTCATCATACTCTTTCTCCTCGGATTTCTCAGCTATCCTTTTACTTTGATACCAATAATAGGCACTATCATCTCTTTCCCATATCAATTTCTGTACTATGCTTTACAGACATATCTCAGCCTCGTAGTAATTGCTATAATCCTTAGCTATTATTATTCAAAAGAATTCCAGGAGCAAACGATTGAAGTTGCTCCTGAAACTCCTGAATTTATTTCTGACTCAACAGAAAATAATGAAGAGATAAAACCCGATACAATCTGAAAATTTAAGCTTGACCCAGGAAATTTTTTATCTTTCTTTTGAAATTTTAATTGTGTGGATTTTTACACAGTCTAAGTAAAAAATTACATATTCTTTTTTAGTTTCAATTAA